>NZ_AWQP01000043.1:0-83124 GCF_000972175.1 Pseudomonas syringae pv. coryli str. NCPPB 4273
ATGCGTTGAGGGTTTTTGTTTAAGTAGAAGTCACCAAAATTCGCTGGAACGTTACCTGCTAACGGATCAGCAACAGAATTTCTTGACGACCATAGAGCATTGGAACCACCTGATCCCATCCCGAACTCAGCAGTGAAACGATGTATCGCCGATGGTAGTGTGGGGTTTCCCCATGTGAGAGTAGGTCATCGTCAAGATTGAATTCCGAAACCCCTCATCGCTTACGCGGTGAGGGGTTTTGTCGTTATGGGTCATCAAATAAAAAAGCCCGCTCAGGCATTCGCTCCGAGCGGGCTGCGGTGGTGCAGCGTCAGTCAGCCAAACAGGCTGCGCACGTTACTCATTGCGCCATCTGCAAACCCCTGAAGAAACGCCTCGAATGCATCCCCCTCAGGCCCTCCCTCAACAGGGTCGGCAACAATCGTCCAACTGGCGATGCAGGTATCGCCATCACCACTGGCTTCAACGGTCATTGCCGCCCACAGATTGCTGACCGGCAAGCTGGTGTGGATCAGTGACCAGGTTATATAAAGCGCCTGATCGTCCCTGGAGTTCAGCTGTTCGATGGCCACATTGCCATCCTTGAACAGCTTGTTGCGAACCGAGCCCGGACCTTCGCCAGTGACCTCGATGCTCTCCAGCGCCGGTATGAATGCCTGGAAGCCGCCGAAGTTGCCGACAACAGCCCACACGCTGGCCGCGTCACCGGAGACGTCCACGGCGGACACCACTCGGCACGCCACCGGGTTCTTGATAAGGGTGTCGGGTTTCAGATTGCTGTGAAGTCTGTTCATGTCGTTCTCCATTTATCTCAGTGGGTAATGGCTCAGATGAAGTCGATTTCGTTCAGGTAATCGCAGCCCCTGCGCAATAACGCCGGAGTTTTCTGCGGGTATTGCTCGCCCATGCGACGAATGCCGTTCAGGGTGTTGCGGTGCTCGATCATCGAGATATCGCCGATGTCTTCTTCAAACCCGTCGAGGTAGAACCCCAGCACGCCAAACAGCGCGTTCTGGCTGTCGACGCGCCGGAGTTGCGCCTGCCATTGCTCGACGCTGACCAGCTCGAACTGACACCCTGCCTCGCGGAAGGCGTGCACGTAGTCGCTCCAGCTCAAGGGCTCGGGGTTATGCAGATTGAACACCGCGTGTTCTGGTTGGTAACGGCTGGCATGGAAGCCGATGAAGCGCGCCAGAAAGTCCACCGGCATCAGGTCGAAGTTGATGGCGAATGCCGGAACCTGACCCAATTGCAGCGAGCCCTTGAGCATCAGCATCAAGCGATTTTTCTGTGGCTGACACACGCCGGTAACGCTGTTGAAGGCGATGTTGCCGGGGCGATAGATATTCACCCACACACCTTGGTCGCTGGCACATTGCAGGATGCGCTCAGCCACCCACTTGGAGAGGTTGTAGCCGTTCTTGATATAGATCGGCGGGGTCGCGGCAGCGGGTTGTTCAAGCACATTGCCGGCGGCATCGATGGCACTGCAGGCCGACAGCGTCGAAACGAAATTGAAGACCTTCTTACTGCGCCCCTCACACAGCTTCAGGCATTCAAAAACCGGGGCCACATTGTCTTTGACCAGGGTTTCGTAGTCCTGAACATGGTTCACATTGGCAGCGTTGTGCACCAACGCACCAAACTCGAGATCCAGTCGTTCATACACCGCTTCACTGAGCCCCAACCGGGGCTTGGTCAGGTCAGCGGGGTAGACCTTCACGCGACTCAGGTCCAGGTGATCCAGGCGGTTTTCCCGCAGGGCATGTTCGAAGCGCTGTTGCGCGCTTTGTCCAGAAGCCTCGCGCACCAGACAGGCGATCTCGGTCGCCCCCCAGTCGAGCAGCGCTTCGACGATATGCACACCCAGAAAACCGTTGGCACCCGTGACAATCACTTTATGAACATCCCCCATCCTGCTGACGGGCAATGTAGTCAGTTGAAAGTCCGGGTTGGCATCCCGCAGGGCCTGAGCACTGAGGACTCCGGCAGAAGTGCCGTCGCTGTCGACCAGGCTGGCGAGTGTCAGCACGGTCGGTGCTTCGATAAAACGATTGATGGGAATGCTGCGCCCAAAGCGTTCACGAACGCCCAGCAACAGGCGTGACAGCAGGATCGAGTGGCCTCCGAGATTGAAAAAGCTTTCATCAGTCGAGATGTCGTCTGGCGGCAGCTCCAACAGCTCGCCCCATAGCTCCAGCAGCGCCCGCTCCTGCTCCGTCTCGGGCTGGCGACGAGCGTGCTGCCCGATAAAGCTCAGCGGTATTTCCAGAAGCGCTTTGCGATCGACCTTGCCGTTGCTGGCGAACGGCATGCCGGGCAACATCGTGTAGACAGCCGGATGCATGTAATCAGGCAACAGGCGTTGTACATGCGCCTTTAACGCCTGTTCGTCATGCTCAAGATACGGTTGAGCGAGAAACGCCAGAATTCGCCGCTGCCTGTCGATCACCACGGCGACCTGTCGATACAGTCCACTGTCGCGCAGGCAATGCTCTATCTCTTCCGGCTCGACCCGAAAACCGCGAATCTTCACCTGATTATCACGGCGTCCGCTGAGGACAATGCCGTCAGCGGTCCACTTGGCCATATCGCCGGTACGGTAGGCACGCATCAGTTGACCATCCGGCTTCGTCAGCCACACATAACGCTCGGCGGTAAGCTCCGGATTGTTTACATAGCCCAGGCACACACCGGGTCCGACGATGTACAGCTCCCCTTGAGTCTGATCGGCCACGGGCTGCAATTGCTCGTCCAGAATCCACGCCTGACTGTTGGCGATCGGTCGGCCCAGATGGCGGTTGCTGCTGGACGAAGCGAACTCGCAGGCGGTAACCAACACGGTGGCTTCGGTGGGGCCGTACAGGTTGTGGAAATGACATTGGCCGGTGAGTTGCGCAATCACATGCGGCTCACAGACGTCGCCTCCGGTCATGACATGCTCAAGCCCCAGCGGCTGATCCAGCGGCAGGATGCTCAACAGCGCCGGCGGCAGGAATGCATGGGTGATGCCTTGTTGCAGCACGCGGACCAACTGCAACGGATCACGTCGCTGGTCTTCATCGGGGACCAGCAGTTCGGCACCACTGAGCCAGGTGGGGAAAATGTCGATGATCGACGAGTCGAAACTCAGCGTAGAGAATTGCAGCACCCGGCTGTGTTCGTTCAGGCTCACATGCTTGGCGTACCAGGCGGTGAAGTGGCTGAGATTGTGCTGGCTGAGCAATACGCCTTTCGGCTGCCCGGTGGTGCCCGACGTGTACAGCGCCATGCAGGGCGCATCCTGACCGGCAGCAACGCGTGCAACGCATGAAGCGCCACCCTCTAAAGGCACCGCCGCGATATCCAGCGCCGGAAACTCCGCAGCCGCCAGCGGGTGCGTGCCATCGTGCAGCAACAGCATCGCCCCCGAGTTTTCCAGAATGTACTGCTGACGCTGCACCGGCTGGCCGGGATCAAGCGGCAGGTACACCGCACCGCAACCCAGAATCGCCAGGATGCCGGCATACAGCTCGGCTGACTTGCGCAGGCAAATACCAATCACCGGAGGTGCGTCGGCTTTCGCGTGCGCCAGCAACGGCCGCAGCAAGCGCTGGATAGCGAGGCTGTGCGCGTGCAGTTGCCGATAGCTGAGCGTCTGATTGCGAACGGAGAGTGCCGGGCGCTCGGCAAACTTCAGCAACGCCTGCTCCAGCCGCTCGGTGATGGGTGTTTCGGCCAGTTTCAGCAGGTGCGGTTGATCTGTCTGATTCAGGCGATGCTCGAACAGCAATTGATCAATCGCCTGCAAGCCATGCTGTCGATCGCTCTGGGCGGGTGTGGCGCTTGTCAGACCGTTGAAATAGTCGTCTTCTCTGGATAAGCGGCTGATCTGCAATGCCGACAGATCCACCATGGCAGCGACAGCCGCATCACGCAGTACGCGCCCGTTGCCTGATTCCTCGACCGGCAGCGACTCACGAACGATCAAGCGTCGAGCCTGGGCAGCGCCATGCAAGCACAGCAGCTCCAGCCGGGGTAACCCGTACTCCAATTCCCCGCTGATACCGACCCGCAGACTCAGATGCGTGCAGTGGCCGAACGCACTCAGTTGTTCTTTTGTCAGGCCCAGGCTGCCGTCTTCGATCAGCACGCCGCCATCAGGCACCGTCAACGCGTCCAGCGCCTGCTGATCAGACAGATGCCGCACGCCATGCCCGTGGTCCAGCAGCTCGGTATTCAGTTCACTCAAGGTCAGGCTGTGACCGATGAGCACAATCTCCAGGCGCTTCATTGCAGCGTCCCCTGCGCAGGCAGATAGTCCGCCAGCGCCCGCTGCACACAAGGATCGTCCAGCATCGAGCTGTTCTTGAAGAAGCGCACGATGTTGGCCACCAGTGGGTGATGGCGGTTGACTGGAAAACTCACAGCCCTGGTCTCCTCCCTGAGCGCGTGCTTGATGGTGTCCGGCACCTGCAGGTGGTCGATCAGGGTGAAGTCGAAGCCATTCTGAATATCGTTGGTCAGGTATTGAGCGATGAACACCGGCATGATGCGGGCGATGGATTCCCGGTCCTGTTGGGGAGCGGTGTGCCAGTAGATGCGTACCAGCCGCGCCCAGAAGCCCGAGTGACGCCCCTCGTCCAGCAAGTGGTCGGCCATCAGACCCTTGACCGATTGCTTGACCGATTCGTCCTTGGCGAACGCCGCCACGTCATTGGTCACGGTGTTCTCCGCGATGGCGACACAGATCAGCTCCACTGCGCTGCGCAGATGCTCGGGGGCCAGAGCCAGTGCGGCGGGAATGGCCCGGCTGAGTTCAATCTCGTTCGGCAACGGGATAGGTTCTATGCCCGTCAGGGCGATGGTCTGTTGCATGAAGTCCATCGCCACCAGTGCGTGATAGTCCTCATCGACCACCACCGTCATCGCGTCATAGCGACAGGCAAACGGGAAGCGAATCGTGAAGTGGTTCTTGGCGATGCTGCGCGCGGTCCTGTCGACGATTTCGGTCTCGAAGATCACCACATCATTGATGAACTTGTAGAGGCTCTGCACCAGCGCGTAATCGCGCAAATGCGCACACTCGCGTGTGAACGTGTCGCTGAGCACCAGCGGCTGGCGGCTGAGGGGGTAGATCAGTTTGTCATCGTTCTCGACCATCCTGCGTGGGCGAGTACGAATGGTGGCGCGACCTTCCCACGCATCGATGAACGACATGTAGTCTTCTGCTTTCATGATGGCTTCCTTGTAAAGGCTTCAGGGTGTTGCGGGCGGGTCTTACGCGCTGGCCTGCACGAGCGGCGTTCGCATGCTCAGGCGCAGCGTGTCCCACAGCTGGATCCTGCTTTCCACAGCGGCGATGGCGGTCTGATAAACCTCTCGTTCGCGCTGCGCGTCGCCGGCAACCAGACGAGCCAGCAACTGCTCTGCTGCCGGACCGTGGTCCTCGGCGTCCACTTCGATGTGGCGCTCCAGGTAGTAGCGGAAGGTGGGTGCCTGGTGGGCGGTGATGCCCCAGTCATCGAGGATGGTCTGGAACATCTGTGGGATGACGCTCTCGCGTCCATGCAGAAAGGCCGCAGCAACGCTGTGTGCCGGCGCATGCAGGGCGATGTCGAGGGTGTGTGTCACGAATGCCGTCGCCGCTTGCCCCGCGTCGACGTGTTGCAGTGCGGTTGTGTAACGCATGCCCTGTCTCTGCAGTTCGATGAAGCGCTCGATCTGTACCGTGCTCGCGCCAATCTCGCGCATCGCATCCAGGTACAGCTCGAAGTGGCTGTAATGACCCGCGCCCAGTCGGTCATCGGATTCCTCACCCAGAACGATCTCGTTGATCAGGCGGGCAGCGGAAGCATCTGTCGGCGGCAGCCACGGCAACTGGGTGCAGGTCAGCTCCTGTTGCAGGCGCTTGGTCAGCGACATGAAATCCCAGACAGCGAATACGTGGGTCTCCATAAAGCGCCGGAGTACATCCAATGTGGTGATTTCTGCAAAGATCGGATGACGGCCAAGTTCAACTTTCTTGTGTGCGAGCAGCGTTTTTTCACAAGGCATAATGACGGTCCTATTGAAAGAGGGCGGTAAGTAGCACTGCAGTTTTCTACGATATAAACGTGTCGCCAGTGCCGCGATAAAACGCAATGAAATGCCGGGTGCGAGGCGAACACGGGCCTTAGCGTGAGGGGCCTGTTCGCCGCAAACACGCATTGGTTATTTCAATTCGAGACACCCTGCCGCGTTGGCTTTCCGAGCGCCAGCCCTTTTATAGCAAGAGGTCCCGCCCGGTGAGCCGCCGACATCACTGACGACGAAGAAAACTTAAAACAAACTTATCAAGGGCTGCAATCATTTTTTAATAATATTTAATAGGTTGTTTTTTTAGCATGTAAGTTGCCATATAAAACGGCGTGAATACGTTTTATAGGCGTGCAGGCAACCCTCCCGACTGATTAAGTCAGAATTATTAATAATGAGCGAATGCCTCGCCCAGCGTTGCCGATGTGCTGAATAATCAGGGTTCTGGATTTTTTAATGGGCGAAGTTGGAAATGACTTCCAATGTCTGTTTGCCCCGTTCAACAACTCCTTATCCATTGAGTTCAGATGAACAGAGAACCGCTCCAGTCCTGTGCGAGCCGTTCAGCCGTAGCCAGGGAACATCCTCCGGTTGGTTTCCTCAGCGCCACGGCCGAGTTTGCCTCATTCCGGCGTTGTGCCATCCGGCAGATCAGGAAAATAGCGATAAAAACGCCATGCCGAGGTTGAGCCTGGCAATGCGTCGAGGAGGTGTGAAGAGGAGGGCGGGAGGTGCAAGCGGCCAATCCGCAGACGTTGTGTCATCGCCTGCTGGATAGACCGCCTTGATGATTCAGGCGGGGTTTTTCTTTACTGCACGGGTCGACTTGGCCGTAGTGGCCTTTTTGCTGTTCAGGTATTGAGTGACGGCCTGAACACCACGGTTGAGGTGATGCTGCAGTGCTTCGACACAGGGCTCGATCGCTTTCTGCTCGGCGAGGCGCAACAGCTGCCAATGGTCATCCTGAGAAAGCTTGCCCAGGCCCATGTCGGAAAGATTGAAACGCAGGAAGCGTTCTTCTTCGTTCAGGCCTTCTTCAACCAGACGCATGAGACGCTTGTTGTGGGTTTTGGCATACAGCGAAAGGTGGAACATCCGGTTGAGTCTGCCGATCTGGCCGAAATCCGTCTCGACCTCAAGCTGCTCGATATAGCCCTTCGCCGCCGCCAGATCATCAGCGTCCAGCAATGGGATAGACAGGCGCAACGCTTCGGATTCCAGGAGGATGCGCAAGGAATAGGCATCCACCGCGTCTTCGGTGATCAACGGTGCGACCACCGCGCCCTTGTGCGTTTCGACACGCAGCAGCGACTGCGCCTCGAGCTGGCGCAGTGCTTCGCGCACAGGCATGCGGCTGACGCCAAACAGCGTCGCCAGTTCCTGCTGGCGCAATGCCGTGCCGCTTGGCAGGCTGCCGTCGATAATGGCGTTTCGCAGCTTTTCTTCAATCACGGTTCTGGCAAGGTGCGCCGGAGGCTGCTCATTGCCCAGTACGGAGCCCAGAAAGGCTTCTCTATCTGATTTGCGCATTGACCTACTTCTTCATCAACCCTGGCTGGACAACGTCCAATTAATCGCTTTGTTGCCGACAGACTAGCCAAGACTTGCCAGTCCGTCGCGAAAATACAAACATCATTATGTTTAACGGCGAGCGCCGGACCGCGCTGCAGCCCGGCGAGCTCGACAAAATAGGCGTCTATCTTAGCGCTCATCGACCCCACGTACCGAGTTCGCATTCATAGGTAACAGGAGTTTCACGTGTTGTTTTTATGACAGCGCGCTCTGAAACGACCGTTCCAGAGCGCAACAGTGATGCGCTCGCGGCATAAGGCCGCAGGCGTGATCGTCTCAGCGCGTCAGGCGGCCGGAAACGAAGTGCTGAACGTCATTGAAGCCTGGCGTCGACGCATGGCCGGGTGTCACCAGCGAATCGATGAACGCTTCGTCTTCAGCGGTAATCTCCACCGTGAGTGCCTTGGTATAACCGTCCCACTGCTGCTCGGTCCTTGGTCCGACGATGGCTGAGGTCACGGCCTGGTTGTTGAGCACCCAGGCAATGGCGAACTCGACAATGCCGACGCCTTTGTCCTGCACATACGCCTGAATTCGCTGCGCGATGCGCAACGACTCCATGCGCCATTCGGTTTCCAGCAGCCGCTTGTCCTGACGTCCGGCGCGGCTCTCGCTGTCGGGAGCGATGTCCGGAGCGTACTTACCGCTGAGCACACCGCGTGCAAGCGGGCTGTAGGGCACGACGCCCAGGCCATGGTGTGCGGCAGCGGTGATCTGCTCGACCTCAGCCTGGCGGTTGACGATGTTGTACAGCGGCTGGCTGATGACCGGCTTGTCGACGCCCAGGCGTTGCGCGACGTTGACGATTTCGGCAATTCGCCAGCCGCGGAAGTTCGACACGCCCCAATAGCGGATCTTGCCTTGCCGGATCAGATCGCCAATCGCCGACACCGTCACTTCCAGCGGCGTGTCGTGATCTTCCTTGTGCAGGTAATAGATATCCACATAGTCGGTATCCAGCCGCCGCAGGCTGTTCTCGATGGCATTGAACATGTGCTTGCGATTCAGGCCGGCCCGGTTGGGCACGCCGTCGGTCGGGCCGATGGCGACCTTGGTGGCCAGCACCCAGGCGCTGCGCTGCGCCGCGATGGCTCGGCCGACGATTTCCTCCGAGCGCCCGGCGTTGTAGACATCCGCCGTGTCGATGAAATTGATGCCCTGATCCCTGGCCTTGTCGATGATACGCAGCGACTCTTCGGCGCCGGTCTGCTCACCGAACATCATCGAGCCGAGTGTCAGTGTGGAAACCTTCAGGCCGGACTGGCCAAGGGTTCGATAATTCATGCTCAGCATCTCCTTGTCATTCAGACGAGCTCAGGCAACCCCCACGCCTTGAGCGGGAAATCGGCCAGCGAGCCCAGCAGCAGGTCCGCATGCTCGTACTGCTCGACCGGCATGTGCGAGTCCGGCACGGCGACGGCGTACATCCCGGCAGCCTTGGCGGCGGTCACACCGAACGGCGAGTCTTCGAAGACCAGGCAATCGGCAGGCGAGACGCCAAGGCGGCGGGCGGCGACCAGAAAGATGTCCGGGGCCGGCTTGGCGGCGCCGACTTCCGGGTCGTCGGCGGTGACGACGGTGTCGAACAGCTCGAACCATGCGCGGTGCAGAGTGGTCTTGGCCTCGAAGTAATGCACCGACGAACTGGTGCCCACAGCGATCGGAATATTATGCGCAGCCAGATGACGGACCAGCGCTTCGGCACCGGGCATGGCTGCGGCGCGCGGGAAACGCTCTTCAAGCATGGGCTCCCTGACTTCGAGAAACTCGTCGATCGACATTGGCAGCTCCAGCGCCTTGATCACGTAGTCCGAGAAGTCCCGGGCACCGCGGCCAATGGTGTGCTGCTTGACGGACCAGTCGAAGGTGCGACCGTGGCGACTGGCAATCAAGTGGGTGACTTCGGTGTACACCCCCTCGGTGTCCAGCAACAGGCCATCCATGTCGAAAATGACGGCCTTGATCGGGCCTCGTTGTGTTTGCTGCTCGCTCATGTCATCACGTCCTGTTCGCAAATTCGTTTCAGCCTAACGTTTCCGGGAAGGCTGTGGCTAGGGTCTGTTTCAAAACCTTTCCGCGGGATTGGCGTGCGCAACAAAAGGCACAAGGCCATGTCCAACGCGCTTACAGAAGGGCGACGCGCCCACAGAAATGGCCATGAAGGCTGGGCTGTCGGGATCTGCCGATGATAGTCTCTCGCGGCTTTCAATCGGCGCTGCCGGTCCCGGTACGACTTTCCCATCATCAGAACGGATATCTTCACGTCACTATGAATAAATCAGCAGGTATAGCGATTGGCGTCATCGTCGTAGCGGGCGCACTGGCTACGGCCGGTGCCTGGTACACCGGCAATCAACTGGAAGGCGCGCTGAACGACTCGATCAGCAAGGCCAATCAGGAACTGGCGAAGTCGTTCAAAGGCACGGACACCAGCGTCAAACTGGAAATGCTCTCGCTCGATAAGCACTTCTTCAGCAGCACGGCGCACTACCGCGTCGACATCCAGAACCTGTCCGATAGCACCCAGGGCGGCCAGTTTCTGTTCGTCGACCATATCGAGCACGGCCCCATTCCGCTGTCGCATCTGAAGACCCTGAACCTGCTGCCGGTCATGGCCCTGAGCAATTTCCAGATGGAAAAAAGCCCCAGCGCCGAGAAATGGTTCGCCATGAGCAAGGACGTTCCACCGCTCACAGGCCAGGCCAGCATCGGCTATGACCGCGCCACCAAAGGCACGCTGCAGATGGCCCCGCTGGAGATGACCGACGTCGACGGCACGTTCCGTTTTTCAGGCCTCAACCTGAATGCCGAGTCGTCGGCCGACGCGGAAAAATTCAGCCTTGCGGGCAACATGGACAATCTGCAACTCAATGTCGCGTCGCCTGACGGTCCGGTCAGCATCGAAATCAAAGGCATGACCTTCGACACGGGCGGCACCAAAGGCAAGTCCGGTTTCTATCTGGGCCACACCAACATGAAAATCCAGAACGCGGGTTTCCAGGTGGTGGGCAAGCCACAGGTACAGATCCGCGATTTCACCAACACCAACCTGGCGCAGGAAGATGCCGGTAACCTGGCAGCGCAGATCAACTACGATGCCGGCATGATTGCCTACGCGGGCAAGGACGTCGGTTCTGCGCACATGGGCTTCAAGATCGCCAATTTCGATGTGCTGGCGACTCAGGCGCTGTATCAGTTGTATCAGGATAAAATCCTGCCTCAGCAGCAAGAGGCCGCGCAGGAGAAGCGTCCGTTCCGCCTGGAGCTGAGCCCGGCTGATCAGGAGCTGATGAACACCCAGATGAAAACGCTGCTGGCAGCCAAACCGCACATCGAGCTGGAAAAGCTCTCGCTCAAGACCAGCAACGGTGAAAGCCACATGCGTATCGCCGTGGACCTCGCCGATCCAGGCACGCTCGATCAGCCTTCCGATGCGCTGCTCATGAAGAGCCTGGGCGAAGTCAACGCCAGGGTCGTCCTGTCCAAACCGATGATTCGCGATCTCGCGACCCAGCAAGCCATGCGTGAAGGCCAGACCGACCTCAAGGTCATCGCCGATCAGGCCAAGGCCGCTGGCGACATGGCCAGTGCCATGGCCGAGATGATGCAACTGGCCAAGGTCGACGGCGACAACATCGTCTCCGACCTGCATTACGCCAACCAGATGGTCGACTTCAATGGCCAGAAAATGACCGTGCAGCAGTTCATGAGCAACGTCATGGGCAAGGTCGGCGTGCTGGGTAACCAGTAAGCCGCCTGTAACACGGTCTGCTGTCAGGACGGGCCATTTGCCGTCCTGACAGCAGGCGCTGCTACTGAGTCAGGCCCCGCAGGGTGTCCGCCAGTTGCCGGGTACGCTGCGAGGTGCCCGCCGTCATGTCACTGGAGCCTTCCAGCTCCGACAACAGCCCCGTCAGCGTTCCGACTTCAAGGGACTGCTCCTCGATGTGCTGCGCCACCTTACGAATTTCCTCGGCCAGGCGCTCGATATCGGTGCCGATGTCGTTGGCGTTCTGCGACGTCTTCTGCGCAAGCTGGCGCACTTCATCGGCCACCACGGCAAAGCCACGTCCCATTTCACCCGCCCGTGCCGCCTCGATGGCAGCGTTCAGCGCCAGCAGGTTGGTCTGCCCGGCGATCTGCTGGATCGTCTGCACCACCGACTGAATACGCAAGCTGGACTTGGCCAGCTCCCGCGAGCCCAGCACCACCTCGTCCGCCTGACTGACCAGGCTTTTGACGGTGTTGCCCGCTTTGTCGATAACCGTTTCCTGCTGGGTGATGGTCTGCGACAGCTCGTCCATCGACACATGCAGCTCGCCAGAGTAGTGGCGCAACTGAGCGGCGATTTCTTCCTGATCATGGTGGGCCTTGACCAGCACATCGCCCAGGTCGCTAAGGCCACCGAACACCGGACGGATCTGCTCGTCCAGACCGCTCGGGTCAATGGTTTGCACGAAGTTGCGCTGCTTGAACTGATCGATCTGCTTGACCACCACATGGCTCAGACCGGCCAGCTTCTTGATCTGCCGACGCAGAAAGAACGCCTTGAACTCGCCGTAATAGGCGATGAAGTTATCGATGTAGTCGTCGCGGAACGGCTGGCCTTCGGGCACCTTGAAGAAGAACACGGCGGTGAGCGTCTGGTTGAGGTTTAACCCCAGAATCTCGCCAAAGGTCGAGAAGCCCACCACCGGCGTCGCACCGAACACATCGTTCATCCGGCCCAGTTCACTGCCGTTGTTCAGGCGCCGCAGGATGCAGTCGCTCAACAGGCCGAGCAGCGGCTTTCCGGACTTGCCCTGCAGAAAGCGCGCGAAGTCCTTGCGCGTGGTATCGATCATGGATGTTCGTTTGACCATCACCAGCTCTTCGCCGGGCGCCACGTCGCAGAACAGGTGAACCCGCTCGCTTTCATAATCAATGCGCGCAATCGAACGCACGAACAGCTCTTCGCCTACCCGGATGGCGAACGAGTACTGCGCCAGCTTGCCTTCCAGCTCATGCCGCTCGCATTTTAGCGCGTCACACAGCGCCGCAACCATCGTGGTGATCTCGCCTCTGGCGTTGACCACCTGGCTGATGTAACGCTCCTCCAGGGAGGCCGTCAGCACGCTCAGGCTCAATGGCGTCGGCTCGAAGTTCTGGCTCTTGAAGACACCGAAGCGCACGTTTTTCGCGCTCTTGAGAAACACCACCTGGGCATGATTTTCGTAGCTGCGTTTGCCGTCGTGAATCAAGGTCTTCTTGAAGTCGCCTTTGCCACCCGCAGAACCGCCGACGAACAGGCACGGAAAGCGCCCCGACTCATACAGCGCTTCCATGAAGAACGACTCCGACGCCGACAGCCCGTCGAACGTGACGTAGGCCAGCGTATCGCGGTGGTCGATGGGGGTGTTGATCTGCGTGCGCTTGATCGAATCGGTCAGGCGCGCAATGCGCTCACGCATAGACAGTCGCTTGCCCGCGCCGCGAATGTCTTCGCTGTGCAGCGGAATGTGCACCACCTCCGCACTCTTGATGACGCTTGAGTCGAACAGCGCGAGGACAATCCGGTCCCACTGGTTTTCCGCCGCGCAGTACAGCGAATCATTGCCCGAGCACAGTTCGCCTGACGTTGTGCACAGGCTGATCTTCGCGTTGGGAAAGCGCGCAGCGACAGACTTGGCCACCTGATCGAAGTCGACGTGCGGCGAAACGAAACCGGTCAGATAGACCGGATCGAAGCTCAGCGCAGACAGCTTGGCGTTCAATTCGCGGGCGGACGTAATGACACTGATGACGCCTTCAGTCCGCGATGTGCCGGCCCGAAAACGAGATAAAAGGCTCATGGTTAAACCCGTAAGGATAAAGAGCAGAGGCCACGCGGAATATGGACCGATCCTTATTGATCGGCTGCCAACAGGTTCGGGTGAGCTTGAAGGGCGATGAATTTTGCCTATGCGTGCCGCTCAGGACAGGTGCAGCATCAACGCCCTGATGAGGGCAAGGGTCTGGCGATGCACTGAATCATAGTGATCATTGTGGCAATAGGGCCTTACCGACAGGGTGACGGAGTCGGCTGTCGCAGCGGACAGGTGCACATCCACTGCAGGGCTGCTCAGTACATTAGGCAGGCGGGCTATCTGATCCTTGAGGCGCGGGATGATCTTCTGCTCGTCGGCAGTGCCGGGCAATATCGCGGTCAGTTCGACGCTGCGAAAGGCATTGCTGGAAAAATTGACGATCGTGTCAGAGAAGATCTTGTTGTTGCCCACCAGATTCAGCACGTTTTCCGGAGTGTTGATCGACGTAACGAACAAGCCGATTTCGACCACAGTCCCGGTGACGCCCGCCGCCGAAATCAGATCGCCGACCTTGAAGGGCCGCAGCACGATGATGAAACCACCCGCGGCCAGATTGGCCAGCAAACCCGACCAGGCCATGCCGATCGCCAGCGCCACGGCCGCCAGCAGCGCCGCAAAGCTGGTGGTCTCGATGCCGCAATAGCTCAGAATGGCGATCACCAGAATGATATTCAGCGTCACCGTGATGAACGAGCCGACATAGCGCAGGACCGTCGGATCAAACCGCTGCCGCGTCAGCGAGCGCTGCGCCATCCTGACCAGCACACCGATCAGCCAGCGACCGACAATCCACAGCAGCGCGGCGATCACCAACCTCAAAACAACAGTCGCTCCGTACTGCATAACAGTGTTGAACAGCGAGTTGATTCCGTCAGTGTCGATATTGATGACATTCAGCGCATCCATCACCGCTACTCCCGACTGCTGGGCTCGCCCGGCAGATGGCCTGACGAGCGGAGCCGTACATTGAAGGGCAAAGCGGGGTGATGGCTACTGGTAGTTTTGACTGGAGGCAAAGGGCCTTTACGGTGTCACGCGCAGCAGCGCCCAGCATCCACAGTGAATCGAGCCGCAGGCAAGGGCGGCGGTATTAAGCCTGATGAGTTATCGCTAAACTCGCCACCTCACAAGGACGACTCAAGGACCTGGTATGCCGCTCTCTTCTGACACCCTGCGCCGTACGCTGGTGATCTGGCTGTATGCCGTCGCAGTTGCGCATGTGCTGGGCAGTCTGGTATTCACCTGGGCAGGCTTTTCCGGCTTGCTCGATGGCTATCTGACTAGCCTCGAGCAGGCGTTCTGGACCGAGGCGGTTCCCGCTGCTGCTCGCGCGCAACAGGTCTGGTGGATGGCGCTGTTCGGCGCAACGCTGCAAACCTATTCAATGTACATGCTGGCGCTGGTGCACCTGGGCAATCGCCTGAAAAGTGCCATGTCCTGGGGCTGGCTGATTGCGGGCCTGCTGCTTTGGGCGCCTCAGGACATGCTGATTTCCGTGCGTGGGGGCGTCTGGTCGCACGTCTGGCTCGATCTGGCAGCGCTGCTGGCCTTGTTGCCGCCGCTGATCTGGCTGTATCGCCATGATCGCCGCACTTCGGCTGTTCACGCGTCGAAGGAGCCTCGTCATGTCTGACTTGCCGCTGCTGTATCTGCTGGCGGGCAACGGCAGCAGTGCCGAATGGTGGGACGACGCGCTGCCGCATTTTCAGCAGCATCAGGTCGTGCCGCTGGAGCTGCCAGGCTTCGGCAACAATCCTCAGCCACCCTGCGAAGACCTCGCCGCCTATGCCGATGCGCTGTTGGCGGCGACCGTGAAGGGCAGTGCCATCGTCGCTGTGGGTGTCAATGCCTTGCTGGTCATGCATGCCTTGCAGCGCCAGCCCGGACACTTCTGCAGAAGCGTGCTGCTGGCCCCGGTGGGGGCTTTTCTGTGGCAGCGGCGTTTGCCTGCGTTGATGTCGCCGCTGCCCATTCGCAAGACCATTCACTGGCTGCTGGCCAACAGGCCCACGCTGTTTGCGCACAAGTTTTCCAGGCAGCGCTGGCCTGCCGCGCACTACCAGCGCATGGGTTCCGGTTACGCTCGCTGCCGTGCTTTCGTGCCGTATTGGGACCTGTTGCGTGCCGACACCGCGCTGCCGCTGCTGGAGTGGGTGCAGGATCCGATAGAGCTGGTCTGGGGCGATCAGGACAAGGTCTTGGGTATCGAGCAGGCAGCAGCGTGGTCGGCCATTCTGGCGCGTGCCGACCTGACCATCAGCCTGAAACCGGGATGGGGTCACTACCCGTGGATCGACGCGCCGGCCGAGTTTGCGCAGTGGCTGGAGTCGGGCGAGCGTGGGTTCGTTGCGCACACCAAAGGCGGCCGTCTGCGTCTGGCGGCCATCGCCGGGCAACCGGTGCCCGAGGCACTGTCTCTGGAACAGGGCGATGACTCGGCCTTGCCCGCGTTTCTGGCCCGTCAGCCTGACGCTATCTGGGCCGTGCGCTCGTCCAGCTTCGGTGAGGATCAGGCCGATGCGGCCAATGCTGGTCTGAGTACCACTTTTCTTCGCGAGCCCAGCCACAACGTTCCCGCGCGTGTCGCAGAGCTACACAGCGCTGGCGTCGAAGAGGTGGTGGTACAGCGCTTCATCACGCCGGTGCTTTCCGGCATCGCTTTCGTGCGTCACCTGTCGGTCGAGCTGGAGTGGGTGGAAGGGCATCTGGAGTCGCTGGCCGACGGTCAGGCAAGCCCTGAGCGAGCAATCATTTCCCGCCTCGGCGCGGCCTGGAGCAGCGGCGACTTCAAGCCATCCCACGGTTTGACTGAGGAGGTGCTCTGGGACTTCCTGCAGGGCGTTCTGCGCGTATTCCACTACGTGCCGGGCGACGTCGAGTGGGCTTGGGATGGCCGCCAGCTGTGGCTGCTGCAGTACCGCCCGATCAGTGACTACGGCTGGCGCCGCCACCTGACCGCCGCCAATATTGCGGAGATCCTGCCGCCACAGCCCAGCAGGCTGGTCGAGTACGCACAGCGGCGTGCCGCAGGCAGCATCCCGGCGATCATGGCGCGTTGGGATTCGCGCGTGTTGCAGGACAACGAGCCATTCACCGCACTGTTTGGCGCAGCTTCCTACATCAACAACGACCTGTTTCTCGCACGTCTGGCTGACTGGGGCATCGCCTCCAGCAGCTACGCCGATGAGGTCGGCGGCGCGACCCCGCATCTGCCTTGGCGACCGCTGCGTCTGCTGCGCTCATTACCGGTGTTTCTGCGGATGCAGCGCATCGCGCGTGGTCACTTGTTGACCCTTGAAAAGCAACTGCACCGCTTCGACCGAGAGCTGCATGCCCTCACGGACCAAGGTGCTGACGGTCAGCAACTGGCTGACTGGTTCACCCGTTTCTACGTATTCGTCGTGCAAGGCAACCTGTGCATCGCCACCTCGCTGGCCAGCAGCGGCGGAGACCTGCTGGGACGTCCGCCGACCGCTTACGACGACCTGGAGCACTGCCCGCACCGGCTGCCCTGGGAAACCGACCCCGCGACCCCGCGCCCGGCAGCCACTGGCCTGCCTTTACAAGCCTTCCCGACCTGGCCGGGTTTCATACGCATCGCCCACCGCGCAGGCCTGCCGGGCATGCGCGGCTACTACCTGCAAGTGCGCGAGTGGTATCGCGACAACCTGATGCGCCTGTTCTTCCGCCTGCATCACGCCATGCCCGGCGCCGACCGGGAACACTGGTTTGCGCCCCATCCGGACATTCGCAGCCGTGCCGGCAGCTTCTGGCAGGACGGCCGCGAAGGCACCGAGCAGGCCACCGGCTTCATGATTTATCCTGGCCAGGTCCAGGGCATTCTGGGTGACGACATCCTGCTGGAAGACACCCTCGACCCCGGACGCCACGCGCACTACCAGAACGCCCGCGCGGTGATCGCGCGCATGGGCGGACGTCTCTCGCATGGCTCGACATTGCTGCGTGAACTGCGCAAACCCTCGGCCGTGCTGCCGCAGGTTGATCTGGCGTGGGTGGGGCGCGAAGTGCTGTATGTGGATGGGGAGTTGAGGCTGGTGGAAGGGCAGGCATGCGATCAGGTCCGCGGCGACAAGGTATAGCCAAACGCTTACACGCGGTGGAGGGATTTGGCCATTTCCGAACTGGTCCTTCCTCCGTATTATTGGATCCATCAAGTGGTGAACAGGAGTTCACCAGGATCAAGGATGATCGACCATCGCCTCGGAGGCAGCCGACAGGAAGTCGGGATGGTCTTGGAAAAACCCGCTTCGGCGGGTTTTTTGTTGGGCGCGATAAAGTCCTCGTCGATCTCGGATCATGTGCGCGGTGCCTTCCGCTTGCGCAGGCTCTGACGATGTTTCTCGAGGTCTTTACGGCGATGCATCTCCCGACGGATCTCCTTGCGCTCGCCCCCAATGCACACGCAATTCGCGACCGTGCCGGCTGTTGAGCGATAAAAGGCCAGCGATGGGAAAAGCAGACAAACAATATCAGCGCGGTCATGCCAGAAGTCACAACGCTTCTGGCTCTGGGTTTGTCAGGTGATGTTCGTCACCTGCGCGTCCCGCCCCATACTGCGCAAGAACTTTCGCTGCTGTCTGAGCAACTCACGGTAGTCGATGCAGCGATAGTGCAGACCGTGGCGGGGTGCCAGGTCGGCGATGATGTTTGCCAGCGCCGGGTAGTGTCGATGACTCCAGCCAGGGAACAGGTGATGAGTCAGATGAAAGTTCAGCCCGCCCACGGCATGGTGCAGCCAGCGTGGAGAGGTTTGCCAGTCGCAGGTTGTCGCGAAGTTATGTCGATACCAGCCGTGTGGCATCAACGGGCTGTCTGATGGCTGATAGAACTCCGCTTCTGCCCAGTGCGTACCGAGCAGCAGAAATACCACCCAGAGAGAGGCGAGCATCTGGCTCAAAAAGTACGCGATCAGCACCGTCGTCCAGCTGCCCTCGAATATCACCAGCGGCACTATCAGTACCAGCAGCAGATGGCATGCCTTGCTGGCCAGAAATACCGCCCAGCCTTTGTTTCCTGGAAGAATGCTTTTGGCTTTGAGCGGCGTCTTCCCAAGGCGGTCCGACCAGTCGAATATCCATGAGATGTAGGGCAGCGACAACGCCGCGACCATGGGCCAGTAAAGATGTTGATAACGCATGTGCTTGCGCCAGCCCTGGAAGGGCGTCTGTCGCAGGACGCCATTTTCCTCGGTGTCCAGATCGTAATGTTCAACGTTGGCATAGGCATGATGAAACTGCACATGCCTGACTCGCCAGTAATCCGGATCAATCCCGAGCGGCAAGGTCATCAACCTGCCCACCAACCGGTTTGCCCAGGTCGCCCGGAAAAAAGCATTGTGGGTGGCGTCGTGAAACACCATCACGTTGAGTAGCATGCCTGTCAGGACAAACAGGAAGTAGCAGCCCACGAATGCCCACGCATTGTGTTGCATAAGGCTCGAGGCATAAAAACCGCCGCACAGCACGATGAGGAGCAATGCCGTCACCTTTTGCCGAATGCTTGCGTAGCGATGGTCGTCTGCCAGGTAGGCGTGGGCCGCCTGCTTGAGGGCGTGATGAAATGCCTGTTCGCCATCGGCAGGAAATGACAGGGGGGCAAGTGACTCAGCCATGATGTTTTTCCACCGGATTTGCGGCTGAAAGGTTGTAGCCGCGAGAAGACACGGCCACCCATGCGCCGTGCAGGGCGAGGGCGACCATCGGCAATTGCCAGTAAACCTGCGACCAGCCGTAATAACCCAGAAACAGCGACGCCGGCCCCAGGCTGACTATCAGCCAGACAGGAACACTCCAGGTCCTCGCTTCGGTCATTCCTCCCAGCGCCACCGAGCCCGCCACGAGAAAAACGAACAGGACGACCTGCGGCCAGGTGATGTCGCTGTAGCCATAGCCGTATTGATAGATATAGCCCACCACCAGCGCGAAGAGCAGCAACGCGCCACTGAAAATGCTCAAACCAGAAACGCGCGAGCGGGTAGGCTCTTTCGATTTTATCGACAGTCGCAGGTAATGCAGAAAAGGTACGTTGCTGGCCCAGAACGGGTTCGCGGAAGAGCGAGGCCCTCCGATTCCAAATATGTAAGGCACATCGGGCAGCCTGGAAAATGTGCCGAACAGCTTGTCCCAGAAAATGAAAGTACCGCCGAAGTTCTTGTCTGAGTAGGCCCGGTCTTTGAAGTGATGCACGCGATGATGGGTCGGAGTAACGAAAATCTTTTCCAGCACACCCAGCCTGGGTGTCAGCGCATTATGGTTAAAGAACTGCATCGAGTAATGCAGGATCGACACTGCGACAAACACATGCAGGGGCACCCCCAGCACGGCCAGCGGAATGAAGAACGGAATCGAGGTGAGTGACGAATACCACGAATTACGCACGCCCAGGGACAGGTTGAAGTGCTCGCCCTGATGATGCACCACATGCACGGCCCAGAGCACGCCAACGTGGTGATGCAGGCGGTGCAACCAGTAGAAACAGAAATCCCAGGCCAGCAATGCGAACGCCCAGACCCATAGTGGCGGCCATGTATCCAGCAGGCCAAGGCTCAAGTACGTGGCGACAAGTCCGTAACAGATGACTTCCAGTCCACGGAACAGCCACAGCATGAGGTGGCCGGAATTCAGATTGAACACCACGTCATGCCAGTCAACCGGCTTGCGCTGCATCCACTGCAGAATGACGGCCTCGCCTGTTACGGCCAGCAGCATGATGATGATCGGAATGGCCAGATCGCTCATTGCATATTCCCTTTGAGTGCGACTGGCCTGCTTCGGCCGAGCGCATCGACCAGCATACCCGCCACCAGTGCGAGCACGGCGCCACTGACCACGTCGATGAACAGATGACGGCGCAATTGCAGGATCGAATAGGCAATGGCGGCCACCCATAAGACAAACACTGCAGTACGCGCGCTACGCCTTGCTGCACTGATCCCCCAGACCGCCAGCACCATCAGGGCCATGTGCAGGGATGGCAGGCAATTCTGGGTCGAGTCCACATAGGTCAGTGCTGCCAGCAGTGTAGAGCTTAACGTTGTGCCCTCATCGACCGGGTAAACCATCGTTGTCGGCCACAGCAGATAGACCGTTCCGGCACCCAGTGCGGTAAAACGCATGGCGCGAGACAGCCAGCGCACCCGATCAAGCGGGGTCATCAGATAGCCCAGTGGAACAACCGCGAAGAACGACAGGTACAGCCAGATTGCGTGCGGCGTGAATGCGATCATTCGGTCGAGCGGCGAGGGTGTCATGACCTGGCCGGTGCTCTGCAAATGGTCGGTCAGCGTATAGATCAGACCGACCGAACCCCAGCCAAGCAGCATGTGCCACAACCGAAACATCATGGGGTTGTTCATGCTTCTGCCTGCCGGACAATACGGCATCGTTTTCGATCGAAGTTCGGCATCACGTTCTGCACCGTCAGTTGCCATTCAAGTTTGTCAGTGGCAATACCCTGTTGTGTGAACAGGGCGACAAGTTGTCTACGGCTGTGCTCCAGTTCGGTTTGCGTACAGTCTGCAATCAGCTGCAGCCGGGTTTTCGAAAGCTGAATCAAGCGGTAGTCACTGGTCAGTGGCAGTGCATTGGCAATTGCCCGACTGCACAGGTCGGCAAAGATAATCTGCATCTCACCGTGCTGGTCGGGCAGCGAAAGCTGATCGTCGCGGCGACCTTCTATTCGGGAAATTGCCATCGAGTGCTGACCGCACGGGCAGGGCTCGGATTGCCTGACCAGTACATCATCCAGTCGGTAGCGTACGATAGGTTGGGTGCTGCGAGTGAAGTCGGTGATCAACGGCGTGAAGCGCTGCTCATCAAGCCACTGGGGCTCGATATGCACGAACTCTTCGTTCAAATGCAGTGTGCCATGAGAGCACGTGGCCGCCAGAAAACCTTCAGTTGCCTGATAGACCTCGCCGACCTCGCGGAACACCGTGTTCAGCAACTGGCGATCCTGCGCATCCAGGACTTCGGCGACGGAGATCACTTTCTTTACTTCGAGTTGGATCTGCCCGCCCAGAACGGCCAGGGCCAGGGCGCGCAGCACCTGTGCTGGCGCAACGATAATGGTCGGCGCCTGTGCTTGTAAGCGAGGCAACTGCTCAGTGAACGGCGCGAACAGGTCATAAAAGGCCAGGCTCAGCCAGCGATTGTCGACGCCGTGGTACAGGTTATTGTCCGCACGTAAAAACAGCGCGACTCGCTCACCCGCGAAAATACCGTCTGGCAGCATCTTGGCAAGCATCCCGCCCGCCCAGATCTGCTGTTCCTGCGGGCTCACGACGAAAACGCCGCGCTGCCCTGACGTGCCCGAAGACAGCCCGACGCTAAAGCGGCCGATGCGTGGCGTGAAGTCGCGTTCGGCTTCGCCGCGCCTTGCGCAGGCCAGCAACTGATCACGTTGCAGACCTGCCGTGTTCATCTGGTCGAACTGCGTCATCATCAGCGCTTTGTCCATCAGCGGCCATTCGTTGAATGGCAGAGCGCTGTAAGCCCGAAAATAGGGACTTTTGGCCAGCACCCTATGGGCAAAGCGTTTCAGTTGCCTGTTCTGAAAATGCTCCAGTGCCTGGCGACTGGAAAAGCGCAGGCGACGCGCTCGCCAATAGTGCCAGAGCGTCATCACCGGAATCATAAATCCCCCTCGTGGCACAATCGGATATCCACATGGCCTGCTGCCCACAACAGGTTCAGACGGTTCAGCGTCTGGTAGTAGGCCTTGCTGTCGTCCATCAGCACGTTGGCAAGCACAGAAGGCCCGCGCAATTCTTGATAGCTCAGCGGCGACCATGCGGAATCACTGGCCAGCAGTGTCCAGCCATCGTCGGTGAGAATAAATGCACCCAGGTGTCCAGCGGCATGACCTGGTAGCGGCACCAGAACAATCTGCCCGTCACTGCCCGGTAGTTCGTAGCCATGTGTAAACGGCGCCAGTTGCTCGGTCAGGCTTACCAGCTCAAAGCCCTCGACGAACTGCAACGCTGCCTCGAAACCTTCCGGAATCAGTCCCGGTACGAAGGCGCGCTTGAGCGCGGCGATGCCACGTAATGAGCGGGTTTTCTGCCAGCCTTCGCCCGAGCAGATAAAGTCGAGATGACTGAAGTCCCGAAGGCCGGCGATGTGATCGGCATGAAAGTGGGAAATGATCAGCGCCTGAATATCGTTGGCCGCGTAACCCGCATTACGCAGCTGATCCAGCAGCGTTTCACCCGCATCCAGGTATACCGGGGTAACCTGGCTGTAGATGCGGAACACCCCCGACCGGGTATGCTCCTTAAAATGGTTGGCGTAGCCGGTATCCCATAACCAGCGGCGATCGCCAACCTCCAGCAGATACGCTCTGGACGGAAATTTGCAGACCCTCAGGCCCGCGCCTTGCAACGCCATACAACCGATATGCGTGCAGTAACCCACTTCAAAGGTGGTAATGCTAGCCATGGGGCTTCACCGCATGAGACTTAAGCCACTCTCCCGTAAGCTGAACGCCTTCTTCCATCGAGTACCGAGGCCGGTAGCCCAGCTCTTCAATGGATCGCGTCTGGCTCAGGGTCATATCGAAGTTCACCGCCGCCACACTGTATCGGGTCAGCACGGGCTCCTTGCGCGTTATACAGGCCAGAAGTTCGAGTGCCGTCGCCAGCGAGTGCAGCAATCGGTAGGGCACGCGCTGCACACGATAACGAATGCCGAGTTGTTCGTGCAGTAACAACTGCAAGGTATCCACCAGTCGCATGGGCTGATGATTGGTGACGTTGTAGGCGGCACCTGAGGACAAAGAATTGTTATGGCTGGCCAGGTCCATGGCGTGCACAACGTTCAGTACAAACGTCAGGTCCAGCACTGCCTGGCCACCACCGGGCAAACGCAGCACGCCGCGGTCGCGTTCTATCTGGCCCAGAATCCGGGGCAGAATCACCCGGTCATACGGGCCGAACAAGCCACGGGGCCGCAGGATAATAAATGTGGTCTGTGGATAAAGCGGTACCAGCGCCTTTATGGATTGTTCTGCCTGGTACTTGCTGCTGGCGTAGTGATTGGCGAATCGTCGGGCACGGTATTGCTCGTCAATACGCTCATGGTCTTGAAAGTCGAAATAGATCGCAGGCGTGGATATGTGCACGAAGCGCGAAACGCCGCAGCGGCCAGCTGCCTCGGCCAGCTTTTCTGTGACGACTACATTGGCCTCATGAAACTCGGCCTCGCTACCCCAGGGAGAAGACTTTGCCGCGCAGTGCCAGACCATGTCACTGCCGAGCATCAATTGCTCGCATTGCTGTGCTGTAGCCCGGGTCAGATCCAGGGCGGTGAACGCCGCTCCTTGTTCTCGCAGCAGATTCCCCACTGCCGGGTCACGTCCGGTGGCATGTACCCTATGGCCTGCGTTCAATAGCCACTCTGCCGCATTGCGTCCGAGGCCACTGGTGGCGCCGGTCAGCAGAACCTTCATGGCAGCAGCACCATGCCCGCCAATGTCAAACCGGCAGCGGTACCGATCAGCATCACGGGTTTGCCGGGTGTAAAACGGCCGTTGGTAAAAGCAGTATGCAGCGCCGTCGGAATCGATGCCGAGACCTGGTTACCGTGATAGCGATAAATATCCACCAGTACCTCAGGCCGTACTCCAAGCCTTTTCCGCATGTGCTCAAGCGAAAGATGGCTGGCCTGATGGGGGACCACGGTGGCGATCTCGGCAAGCGTCAATCCGCTCCTTTCCAACAGGCGTGCGAGGTAGCCCTCGATCAACGCGGCAGCCTGACGAAACAGCTGCTTGCCCTTCATATGGAACAGAAAGTCGCTGTCAGTCATGCCGGCACGTGGATTGCGGCGTGTACCGCCTGCTTGAATCTCGCACAGGTCGCTGCCCTGTGGATAAGTCTCGGACAGGCTGCTCAGAATGCCGCTGCTGCCGTCACCGCGTTCGACAATGGCGCAGGCTGCTCCGTCGCCGAGGATCAGCGAGCTTTCTTCGTCATTCCAGTCGATACCGCGCGAAACGAGATCTGCCGACACGACAGCAATGCGCTTGTAGATCCCGGCATTGAGCAAGCCGGCAGCGACCTGTAGCGCTGTAATGAAGCCGACGCAACTGCTGTTGATATCAAAGCCGGGCGTACCCGATGGCAGGTGGGCCGCTTTGAGAATCAATGCTGCCGTGCAGGGTAAGGCCTGCATGGGTACTGCCGAGGCCGAGATCAGCAGATCGATCGAACCCGCCGGGATCTGCTCTCTTCTCAGGGCATCCTGAAGTGCTTGCGCGGCAAGTTCGGCCTGGCTGGCATCGAGTGTTGCGTGAAAACGGCAATGTACGCCGGAGCGCTTTTCGACATAACCCGCAGGCTTGTTCAATAACGTGTCCAGCGCAGACGAGTCCAC
The DNA here is from genome assembly GCF_000972175.1 of Pseudomonas syringae pv. coryli str. NCPPB 4273. NCBI lineage: Bacteria > Pseudomonadati > Pseudomonadota > Gammaproteobacteria > Pseudomonadales > Pseudomonadaceae > Pseudomonas > Pseudomonas syringae pv. coryli. Next base: position 24,869 of record NZ_AWQP01000043.1, read on the forward strand.
TCGATTTGCGGGCACCGCTACGCCAGTCGCAATAATTTTCAGTGGCAGCAAAGCTGCGGGAGAGGAGGGCGCTGTCATTGGAGTCCTGGCTTCGCATCCATGTGGCAATTACCTGAATGACTGATTCAAATATAACGCTGGCTGAACACGGCATGGGTCGATGCACCGCGAACCCTCATGCTTGGTAAGAGGACGGTGTCATCGGTTATCTTTTCGGGTTAAAGACGCATGCCTTTGAACGGATTCCAGCCTTGCTCGCTTTTTACTTCTTTGAGGTAGTACGAATAATTGACGGTCAAGGCATACATCAGCGAGAAGGCCACATTCAAACCTCCCCCCAACGCGTAAGGAACCTCGGTTCCCAAAAGCGTACATACCAGAAGGATCAAGGCGTTGGTCGCGAGCATTATGCCAATCAACGCAATGCCTTTTTTCCACAGGCCCAGCACGAAGAAATAAATGGGGCCAAAGAAATACGCGATGACGTTGAAATTGATCCGCATTTTCTTCCTGAAGCCAGGAAGTGATTTGAGGCCAGCCTTGAACCGCGGATCGTTCGGCGCACCATACGTCTCGAAGAAATTGAAGCGCTCCTGCCACTTGGCGCTGTACGTGCCAGTGCTGCGCGTCTGATCTGCTGTGCTCATGGTGCTGCTCCTGATGTTCCATTGGGGTGACGTCTTTCTTCCGGGAAATCCTGTGTTCTGGCGTTTTTATGATCAGGGTGCTGAGTGTATGGAGTTTTCGGGTGGTGTACTACGCAACCGCGTAACCTGGGCGCTAAATCGCCACAATTCTTCATCTCGTCAGCCTGATAGGCAGCCATTGACTGGAGTCGCTCGTTTTTCTGGTCAGGTTGCGGCCAGATTATCGGTTGTCGTGGCTGGTCCGTCCCCGTGGCTGGACGCGCCTAAAGCGTCTTGCCAAGGTATCCGCGCCACGAACCCCGCTTGGCAAAAATGAGTATCTGGTTTACCGAGGCATCCCTGGCGAGCAGTTCTAAGGCAGTCGGGCTTCGTAATCTTTTACCGATGCAGCATGCTGCAAACGCTCAAGTACGTGGCGCAGCCACGTATAACGCTCCTGAGCGTTGAGTTAGGCGGTCTCTACCCGGCTGTAGATCTGGCCGCTGGCAGTGGCGCCTTTGGTTGTGTCGCTGAACCGCCAGGCTTTTCGCCCGATGGCGTACGGTCGGATTGCCTTAGGCATCGTAATCGTAATGGTGGTCGCCCTGCATCAGCAGGCGGTTGCCTTTGACGTTGGCCAGGTTGGCAGCCGGTTGGTCGCCTTGGCCGAGCAGGTTGCCTGCCGGGTCATGAGCGAAGCTTTCCGGGGTGCTGCCCCGCACGTGATCAAGCGGTCGAGCGGGGCTTGGTGGCAGCTGCGGTTGCCTTTGTGGCTGTCGTCGATGCCGGCGCCGGAACAAGTTTCGGTCCTGCTGGCTGACGCTGTGCGCCTGCAGTCGGCCTTGGTCATCGTACTGATACTGACTCAGCAGTTCAGTGACTGTACTGAACACGATTTCTGCGGACGTCATTCATTTACGCTCGGAATTTAATTATCGGTATATTAAATTTTTTGAGCGACTGGATGAAGTCGTTTAGTGTGGGGGGTGACAGCTTTAGAAGGTCCAGCATCCAGAGCGCGTTTAGTTCGACAAACAAAGGTGTCCACTCGGGATTGGCTGCTTCAGCCTCGGGTAACTCGAATCCCGATAACCCATGCCCTTTCCCTGCTGAAAACAACAAGCATTTATGCTCGTAGGAGTACGCGATAAATTTTGGCCAGTCCGAATCGTGAGAGTTATCTAACAGAGTCTCTTTCTTTGCTAAAATGAAATAGTCTTTCATTGCTTTTCCGCAGGACCTCTATTTCGTCAAAATAAATAACTCAACTGCTTGTGTAAATCTGTTGTGCATCTACATTGCCATATTCTGGATATGATTCAGGAAGTGGTTCTACGTTGACTTTATCTTAGTCACCATTTCCAGAATGGCCAGAGTTTTTAAGGCGTAAATTTGATCGATTAATTTTCAGAACTCTATAAGTTCGGGGGTTCCTATTACAGTTTTCAGCTTTTCTAGAAAGTCTTCTTCATCATGAAATTTATTGTTATCTATAAAGTCTATGATCCATAGTGCATCTAAAGTGGTAAGGGTGTCGCGCCACCTTGGTTCTTTGATTTCAGATTCTGGCATATCGTTTGCGGCGAACCCATGGCCGTTTCCTTCGGCTAGATAAAATAAGTTATATTTATATGAGTAGGCTATTAATTTTGGCCATTTAGAACTATGTGGCAGTGTGGGTTCTAAATGTTTTTTTGCTATCACGTAGAAAGCTCTCATTCTTGTCCAGTATTATGTGGGCTTGATTGGGTTGGTAATATTTATGAGTTTTATTGCAATCCCTATTACGTCGATCTACAGGTCATATCTGGAGTGGGATCTTTGAGATCTAGTATCGAGGATTATGATTGCCGTATTAATGCTGTTGCTTTAGCTGACCGCGAATTTTAATTTCAGCTATAAATTTTCTATGTTTTTTGGTCCACCATCTTTGGCTAGTTTTTTTATTTTTGCATTATAGCTTTCAATATCTTGGTTGTCGCTGGAATTGCTGATTTCTTTTTTTAATAACCTTATGGATTCTGAGATTTTCTTTGTTGCTTTCGGTCCTTGATCACGGACTAGGTCAAGATTTTTTTCGGATAGAATTGGAGCTTTCTTTTTCATATGGTAATAGCAGGCAATATTCTCCAACAGGTTATTAGGATCTTCAACAGTGCCTTCTATGCTTAGTACGTACGTTGTAAAAGCATTTTTTAGTAAGGTGTCCGGTTTTTTTTGCGTTTTTAGAAAGCTACATAGTCCAGACCAGTTAATTGCGTGGAGCTGAGTGCCCCAGTCTGGATCTCTTGTGAAGTAAATTCCCATACCCCTGAAATACTCTGGGAGCTCATTTCTATTCAAAGCTTTTTCAAAATTACTAATCATTGAGGTTTCTCTCAGTCATCGTAGGCGTTTAGAAATTTGTTGATATCCATTCCGTGCGCAATTTTTGCTGAAGCTATTAAAGCTGCTTACTTAATTCCGCTTTTCGTTTCACCTCTTGGTGCTCGCTTTTTGTCATATACTCCTGCTTCATTTTCATCAGGCACTTCATATTGAAATCCAGGATCGTCAGAGTTGGATTTACAAGGGGTTAACCCATTTTTTGAGTTTCTATATCATGATTTTATGATTTCAACAATGTTGCGCTTTGCTTTTATATGGGTTTCAAGTAATGTTTTTTCTAATCTCGGGGTGCTAGTAATTAGTTTTAGGAACCAGTTGGCGTCCAGTATTTTGAATAGTCTATCCCATCGGGGTTCGTTGGCGATAGTTTCGGGCACGACAGTGCCATTAAATCCGTGACCGTTGCCTTCAATAAAAATAAATGATTTGTTTTCATGACAGTAGCCAATGATTTTTGGCCATTCTGGACTGTTTAATATTTCTGGCTCCAATTCCTTTTTTTCAATCACATAGTAATTATTCATTCTTTCTCCGGGAGGGTATCTACTCTATCGAATTTTATTATTAGTCTATAGAGTTGTGACTTTGTTTGAGATATCTCTAATGCTACTTTTAGTTGCTCAAATATTTTCAAGACCGATGGTGCAGCCATTTGATTTTATTTCTAAAAGGAAATTATCAAAGCTGATTACCGGCTTTCCTGCGTTTTTAATGTCATACTCTTTTCGAAGCAATCTAAACAGCTTTCCGATCTTTTCTTTCTGTGCATCATCAAGTTTTTGGATCAGGTCAAAGCCGTTCTCAGACATAAAGCTTGTCTCTGTTCGCAGCAAGTAATAGCAGCCTATGTTTAATAGGAGTGAGTCTGCGCTCTGGTAGTTGATATCTAAAGAGTCTAAGTATGCGCCGAATGCATCAAATAATATTCGGTTAGGATTTTCTTTCAGCTTTAAATATCCACATAAGCCTTGCCAGTTGTTGATATAGAGGTGGTCGCCCCAGTCAGGGTCACGAGAAAAATATTCGTTTTGACCTTTAAAAAACTCTGGAAATTCGTTTTTTTCTAAAGCTATTTGGAATTTAGTTTTCATTGAAGCTTTTCCCAGTCTTCGAATTGATCTAGCAGTGCACCAATGTTTTTGTCGTGTTTTATTTGCTCTGAACCTATTAATGCGGCTTCTTTTGTACCACTTTTTGTCGCTCCTCCAGGAACCCATTCTTTTGGGTAAGCACCATTTTCCCTTCCGTTGGGCATTTCGTATGTAAATCGAGGGTCTTCTGGTTTTATACGCACCAAGTAAATGGCCGTATCGGATAGATCATCTGCTCCTAAATTGAGCTCATTACTTAAGACGCGCCAATCTTTATTGGATGAGTTATATTTTCCTACAACTTCATCCATTTCAGATGATAAACCTACGAATTTACGCTCTGGGAGACTCCCGTATCTTGCACCTGTGATCCATTTCTCAATTACGACAAAGGATCCACCTTCTTTTGCAAAAAGTTCCCGATGAGCGCTTACATAACTCTCTGGAAGATAGTCGCCGGGATTCGGTGGCCGATCTGCTTTGTCCATGTCGATAATTTCATCGAACTTTTCCTGAGTCATTGGCAAATGGTCAGGTTTAGTAGCGTTCGCCGAGTTTGTCGGAAGCTTGCAATCAGGCCCCGGACAAGCCGAGCTCAACCCCAACGGATCCACCCACCCCGTAGGGTTAGGCACGTACTGGTAGTTGTTCAACCCACCCGCCAGCTTGATCGGATCCGGGGTCAAAAACCGGCCAGTGCCCGGATTGTAATAGCGATGCCGGTTGTAATGTAAGCCCGTTTCCGCATCGAAGTACTGACCCTGGAAGCGCAGCGGGTTGTCGATTTCGGCGATGTCGAGGGTGGCGAGGTTGCCGTAGGCGCGGTATTTCGCCGACCACATGATCTCGCCGCTGTAGTCGGTGAGTTCCTGCGGCGTACCGAGGTGGTCAAGCTGGTAATAGAACGGTTCGGCTTTCAGCGGGCCTTCGCCGTCCAGCATCGCCAGCGGGCGGAAGGTGCCGGGTTCGTAGATGTAGGTGCGATACCGGTTGTCGGCGCTTTCGGCGATGAGCCGTTCGCCTTGCCAGAGAAATTCGGTGGTGTGGCCATCGACGGTCTTTTCGATGCGGCGGCCAAAGGCGTCGTATTTGTAGGACGCGGTACTACCGCCCGGCAGGCTGACGCCGATCAGGCGGTGCTGGCAGTCGTAGCGGTATTCAGTGACAAGCTTCTGTCCGGTGCCGCGTCGTTCACGGATCTGATTGCCGTAGGCATCGTATTCGTAATGGCGGTCGCCCTGCATCAGCAGGCGGTTGCCTTTGACGTTGGCAAGGTTTGCAGCCGGTTGGTCGCCTTGGCCGAGCAGGTTGCCAGCCGGGTCATGGGCGAAGCTTTCCGGGGTGGTGCCACGCACGTTGATCAGACGGTCGAGCGGATCGTAATGATAGCTACGGTTGCCTTTTCGGCTGTCGTTGACGCCTGCCAGATTGCCGTTTGCGTCGTAAGCGTAGTGGCGGTGGAACAGATGTCGGTCCTGTTGGCTAACGCTGTGTGCTTGCAGTCGGCCTTGTTCATCGTACTGATACTGACTGAGCAACAGACCTTGCTGGCGTTGCTGCTCGCGGCCTGCGCTGAACTGGTGGGTGGTCAGGCGCGAGCCGTTGAGGTCGATGCTGCTCAGCTGTCCGCCGCGCTGGTGGTGGTAATCGAGTTTGCTGCCGTCAGGCAGGCGGCACTGGCTCAACTGGCCAAGCGCGTCGTACTCGTAGCGGGTGGTGCCCCAGCCCTGATGCTCGGTGATCAGGCGGTCTTGCAGGTCGTATTCGTAGGCGAGAGGCCAGTGACCATCGTTAACGCTGACGAGACGACCGAGTGCGTCGTAGCGGTAATGGATCGCGGTGCCATCGGCGAGGGTTTTGACCAGCAGACGGCCAGCGCTGTCACGCTGATACTCGGTAACGAGTTCGCTGCCGTCGTCGCCGAATTCGGTTTTCTTCAGTAACTGGCCGTTGAGGTCGTATTCGTAGGCGGTGCTGCGGCCGTCGAAGCCGGTTTCTCGCTGGATCAGGCCGTTGCTGTAGTAGTCGAGGTGGTAGTGCTCGCCACGTTCGTTCTCGATCTCGGTAAGCAGCAGGCGGGCATTGTCGTAGCGATAACGCAGTTGGCTGCCGTCCGGGTTGATGCGGCGGCTGACCAGATGTAGGTTGTCGGCGTATTCGTAACGGGTAATGCGGCCCAGCTCGTCGCGCTCGGCGGTGACTTTGCCGTAGGCGTTGTAGGTGAACGCGCGGGTGGCGCCGCCGGGCAGGGTGATTTGTGCCAGGCGGTTGGCTGCGTCCCATTGGTAATGGGTGATGGCGCCGGTTTCTTCCTGACGGGTGATCTGCCGGCCAAGTGCGTCGTAGCGGTATTTGCGCTGACCGCCGTCGGGCAGGCGCTCTTCGAGCAATTGGCCAAGGCCGTTCCAGCCCAGCGTGTGACGACTGCCGTCGGCGTGACGGATTTCCAGAAGGCGACCGTGCAGGTCGTAGCTGTAATGGGTTTCGTTGCCGTCCGGATCGATCTGGACGGTGATGTCACCTTGACGATTGCGATCGTATTTCCATCGCGCATCGCCACGTTCGACGCTTACCAGTTGGCCGTCGAAATAGCCGTAATAGGTTGGAAGTCCTTCAGAGGGAACGAGGGCGATCAGGCGTCCGGCGTCGTTGTAGCGGTATTCAGTGACGGCGTCGAGTGCATCTTTTTCTGCAATCAGACGCCCTTGTTCGTCGTAGATTTTCTGTGTTTTTGCGCCATCAGGATCGGTCTGGCTGACCAGCCGGGCATTGGTGTCATGCACGTAAACCTGTTCGCTGCCGTCGGCATTGACGACCGTGGCTGTGCCGTTGTCATCCCAGACGTAGCGTATGTCCATCTGCGAGTAGTTGGCCCACTGGCGCACGCAACGCGAAGCCTTGCCTTCGCGTTCCCATTCCCAGTGGAAGCTGGCACCACCGGCCAATTGCCGTTCGAGAATGACGTGCTGATCGTTGTAGCGATAGTGCTCGCTTTCCCCGGCTGCGTTTGTGGCGCGTACCAGTTGATGGTGCTCGTTGTAGTGATAGGTGACCAGGGTCTGTACGGTCAGCCACGGATCCTGCCGCTTGCCTTGCTCATCATATTCCGGACGTTGTTGCTGGTAGTCGACCGAGGCGATGTGGCGGTCGTCGTAACGCAACAGCAGCGAGCGTCCTGCGCCGTTGTCGATACGCTGGATGCGGTCAACCAGGTCGTACTCGATATGTAACTGGTTGTCGTAGGCATCGCTGATGGTTGTCAGTCGACCCGCGCGGAAATGATAGAAGCGCGGCTTTTGCCCAGCCTGGGTCAGAATGAGTTCGCCCGGCGCATCGCCGACGAAAATTGCTGCACTGGCCAGGCTGTTGGTAATGGCCGGACGTTGTTCGGTTGGCATCGGAAAGCGGGTCTGACGATTCTCATTGTCAGTCCAAAGGACACCCTCATCGTCCAGTTGCAGACGATGGGAAAGCGAATGGCTCCAGCCGTGGCCCAAGCGGCTATCAATTTCGACTGCGCTGGTCCGGTACAGACGTGTCCACTCGAGATTCAGCAGTCCGCCGAGCTCACCGTCGGTGAGGGTCAGAAGCTCTTCCCCCGTGACCATTGAAACAGGGTCGCCGTTGGTACAGGTTTTCTTCGCAGGTTCTGCAGGTTCATCAGCCGGGTTCTTCGACTGTTCAGGCGCGTCGTCGACTGGCTCTTTCTGTTCAACCTTTGTGGCGTTCTTCTTCTTGCCCCGTGCCTGAACCTGCGCGTCCGCTTCCACCGCGCCGGAAATGGGCGGTTTTTTCTTCGGTGCTGTAGCCGTGACAGCCGGTTTTGGAGGTGCGATGGCGACGTCGGCCTTGCGCGCCGGGTTCAGCCTGGCATCCGCATTCAGCAGCAGGGGCTTGGCGGTTTCGGCGTGAGCTTCTGCGTTTTTCCGGCTGAGCTTCATCAGCATGGAGGTGAAGTCTTCAATCAGCGCCATGACTTTGCCGCTGTTTTGTGTCGCTTTGAGTGCCTTGGTAGCAACCCGCACAGTCAGGCCGATGCCACCGGTCAGTACGACGCCGATCAGGATGTTCATCAGCACTTCGGTGGTCAGTTCGGCGAGCACTTCGGTACAGGTCTGCGGCGGCAGCATCTTGACCCACGCCACGATGGCAGCGACGTAAATCCACATCAAAGGCTCATCACTTGCGATCAGCAGCGCTGTGTGAATAGCTTTTTTCGAGGCGTTGTAGATCTTCTTGATCTCTTCCTCGGTAAAGAACTTCTTCAGTTTCTCGTAGTTTTCTCGGGGATGGGCAACCAGGTTGTAGAGACTTTTGATATCTCCCCATAAACCCATGATGGCTTTGAGAAAGCCTTTCCAGGCTGAATCCAGTTGCTGCAGGGCGCGGCCAGTCATGGGCGCGTTGCTATGCGCCTGCCAGAGCGGCAGAAAATCGGTACTCCACTGGGTGGTCAGCCAGCTGCTCAGCTCGCCGATGACGCCCTGATAGGAGTTGAACAGGCTGTCGATCTGGGCGGGTGTCGGGTTGGGGAAAAAGGTGATTTTGTATTGCTGGTTAGGCTTGAGACCGGTGACTTCTTTGATACCGCTGGGACCAATGGTCACGTTTATAGGAGCGCCAGCCTCATTTTTGCCCATGATTAAGCCGTCGACTACAGGCACAAGTCGCACAGGCGTGTTGCCGATCGGTACAAAACGCGCGGACTCGAAGCTATGCACCAGCTTGAGTTTGCCGTTGGCCGGGCATGTCGCATACAGGTCAGCGCTGCTCTTGCTGTCCTTGTCCTGAGTGCCGACTTCATCGCCTACCTGAAACTGCTGTTCCGCATCCAGAATACCGCCATACCAGGCCTCGGCATGTTTGCGGTAGTCGGCGAGGCACTTCTTGAAGTCCTTGATGATGACCTTGGCATCGGGTTGCTCGGCTGTCAGGTTGCCGACGATAGAACCCATGGAAATGTTCATGCGGTCACCTCATTTTTCAGGTGGGCTTTCAACAGCCCGGTATAGTTTTCTTCCGTGAGCGAGGTGCGTTTTACGAAACGAGCCACTTTCTGCCGCAGATTGGATTCGGGAAACGAGAAGTACAGTTCGGCTTCATTTTCTTGCAGCCACTGCATCATGTTGTCGATGACAGTGTTGGGGTCATCGCCCGCAAGCTTTTTAATCAGTGCGTCCGGCACGCTCCACCAAGGGAACGGCATCGGATCGCTGACGACCCCCTGACCGGTTATCAACGCTCGCCCGTTGATCAGATAGCGATCAAAAACCGGAACCACTTCAGGTGCTTCTGCGCCGAGTTCGCTCAGAATCGGATAAATATGCCGCCCATCCCAGAACCGGAAAAACACCTCGGCCCCGTCCGGCATCTTCACCTGGGTCAGGCTGCGGAGATGTTCGAACACCACTTGTGGCGCACACGTCGAAACCGCCAGCCAGCCCCAGTCTTCGGCATCGGTTTCGGCTACCCAGGTCAGGAACGCTGAGCGGGGCTTGAGCTCGCTCAGGTAAGGCATCACCGGTTGCCAGGTGTCATAAGGCGTTCCGCCCCAGATCGGGATGAATCCGGCGTCTGGCTCGGCCATGTGCAGGGTTTTAAGCGCGTCGGCATCACTGGCGGCGCTGACGACCACGTACAGGTGTTCGTCCTTGCGCAGCGGTTGTTGCGTCAGCCAGTCTTGTGGCGTGAGTCGGTCAGATCGCACAGGCACCGTCCTTGCACTTCTCGCATTCTTCACAGAACGGCGCGTTGCGTTTGAGGGTGTTGATCTGCGCCGGGGTTAGAGCCGCACCGGCCTTGTCGGCATCGGCCTGCTGCAAAGGACCTGGCATCAGCGGGGCCGCCGGGGTTCCGCTGCCGGGGCTGCCGCCTTCGTTGACGCGGATCACCGGGCCGCTCAGGGTCACGCCGCTAGCATCGATCTTTATGAAGCTGCCCCCAGCCTTCAGGGTCAGTTCGCTACCGGCTTCAAGCACCACTTTCACGCCGCTGCTCAGGTGGATCTCCTGGCCTGCTTCGATGAACTGGCCGGTGCCTACCTTGACGTGCTGGTTCGCACCCACGGTAAGGTGATCGTCAGCCCGTCCTTCGACTTTGCGGTCGGCGTAGACGGTATGGTGCTCTTCGGCCTTGAATTCGCTGTAGCTGTTCTGTTCGACCGTGTCGTGTCGCTCGTTGCCGACGCGTATCTTCTGATCGTTCTCGACGTTTTCGTCCCAGTCGCGCTGGGCGTGCAGGAATATCTGTTCCTGGCCTTTCTTGTCTTCGATGCGCAGCTCATTGAACCCGCCACCACCGGGTGAGCTCAAGGACTTGAAGGTGCTGCGGGTTTTGTTAGCCGGCAGGTCGTACGGAACCACGTTTTCCTTGTGGTACAGGCAGCCACTGATCAGTGGCTGATCGGGGTCTCCTTCAAGGAAAGTCACCAGCACTTCCATGCCAATGCGCGGGATGGCAATGCCGCCGTACATCGCACCTGCCCAGGCCGAGGAGACCCTCAGCCAGCAACTGGTCTTGTCGTCGGACTGGCCCTCGCGGTCCCAAGGGAACTGCACCTTGACGCGGCCGTACTGATCGCAGTGAATTTCTTCGCCTTTGGGGCCGGTGACCACGGCGTTTTGGCTGCCGAGAATGCGCGGCTTGGGATGGTTCAGTTGCGGACGGTTGGGCACGTCCCACGGGGTGGCCTGGAAGCGGTTGCGGTAGCCCTGATGGAAATCATCCTTCAGGTCGGTCGTGTCGCTGGTGACCGACTCCTCCAGTACCTGCGGCTGTTTGCCTTCGTGCAGGATTTCGGTCAGCAGCCACAGATCGTTCCATTTGGCTTTGGGGTGCTGGGTCAGCGCCAGAAAGTGGCCGCTGACCAGCAGCGGCTGATCGCTCTTGCCCATGGCGAGCTGGTAGTCGCTGCGATGGCGTTCCAGGGCGCGGGTCGCCAGTTGTTTGCCGCGCTCACGGCTGGTGAAGCGGCCAGGGTAGTCGTAGTCCTCGAGGTCGGGGATGGCATCGCCCCGGTTTTCGCTTTCCAGCGTCAGGCGCGGTTTCTCGAAGTCGTAGTCGCGGCGTGTCGTGCGGCTAGTACGGGTTTCCAGACGCAGGTTGAAACGTTTTATCACCGGATCGGTGGCGGCCATGCCGGAGTCTTGCTGGTAGCTCACTGGCGCCAGTTTGCGGAACACCGTCTGATCATCGCCGAACACCAGTGTGTGACCGGTGGTGCTGTGCTGGAAGTGGTAATGGATACCTTCCTCCTCGCACAGGCGTTGGACGAAGTGCAGGTCCGATTCATCGTATTGAACGCAGTAGATGCGTTCGGGATAAATCGTCCCGACTTTGAATTCGTAGGCGTTGCTTTGAATACCGTGCTCTTCGAGGACCATACCGATGATTTTCGGGACGGTGAGGTTCTGGAAGATACGCTGGTTGGTGCGGTGGGCCAGGTAGGCCAGCTGCGGGCGCAAGGTCACGGCGTAGCGGGTCAGCCGCTTGCCCGAATCGCCCTGTGAGGCGCGGTAGATCTGCCCGTGAATACCGCTGCCGTCAGGCGAGAGTTGCAGAAAGGCCGGTTTGTGTAGCAGTGTTTCGAGGTCCAGAGACGGCTGTTCACTGACCAGATCGACCTCAAACAAAAAGGGCTGGCTGATGGCTTCCCGACCTTGCAAGGCAAGCACCTGCAGATCATTGGAAAGGCCTTCTATGGTCAGGGCGAAGTGAGTCTGATTGGCCGGCGCGAACATCCCTTGTTCCTCGTGCAGTGCTGCTGCGTGCGTCGGGGCTCAAAAAAATTGCCCGGCACACGCGAAATTCTGGAGCTGCGTAAACAACATCGACCAGCAGAGCTGGCCGATGCTTGAAGCGGTCGGCGTGACTTAGCCGGCGACCGGGGAACGCCAGTCATCGGAACCCGAAGTACCGGATACTTCGTGGGTCCAGGTGATTTTGCGGTAGGTGAATTCCACGTCTTCCAAGTGGGTGAAATGCGCGTTCGCCGGGTCCTGGCAGTTGTGCATGTAGTCCTTGATGTCGACGATGATCGCGTCTTCAAGCTTGGTGGTGTAGTAGTGCTCCTGGGTGCCGGCAGCCGAGGTGCGGTACCACTGGATGGTGATTTCGGTCAGACGCTCGCCCGACGTCAGTGCTGCCAGCAGCAGTGGCGAGGACTTGTCGAACACCTTGGTGATCTTGACTGGCTTGTGAACGCGCTGACCGGTTGGCTGACCGGACTGCGGGTCACGCGGGATGATGACTTCGTGGCTGAAGCCCTGAACCATCACCTGGTCTTCGTGACCTTCTTGAAAGGTGTTGCCGACCGAGTCAGCAGTGAAGGCACCGGCGGTGATCAGGCCTTGTTTGGTGCCGGTGATGGACATGTACGCTGGCGTAGCCATGGAGGTGCTCCTTGCTGGATAGATGTAGTAACCCGGGAGGCGAAATCGCTCATTGGGTTTAACTCCTCTTCCAATCATCATGCCAGGTTACAAAAAACTAGTTAAATCAGCTGAATACACTCGCCGTTGCGGCCGTTTGACCTCTTTTCGTTGTAAAAAAGCTTTTGGCTTGCGCAAGAAGTTGCGCACTGTTGCGCAACTTCTTGCGCACTCGGCTGCGCCCCTTGATAACTAAGTGCTGTGGCGATATATCCACAGGTTACTAACAGTTTTGGTGCGCAACTTTCTGCGCAAGGTGGCGTTGTGCTTCTGCGTATTTTGTCGCTGCGAAATACGCAGCAAGATGAATTTCAGACATTTCGTACACCGTTTTTGATGTGTCGGTAAAGAGATTTTGTAATTATGGATGCTTGAATTTGTATCATTTTTAATCGCTTTTTTAGACGTGATCCTTTTTTTGAGCGGTTTTGGACGTCTGGATCCTGCTGAGGTTTTCATGAGTAAATATATATTTTTCAATGGCTTACGTTTTATTTTTAATTCGCTTATATAGCCAGGTCATACAGAGGTGTAGCCATGTACAGAAATTTCCTACAAAAAAAGAAGGGTATTCACCTTGATGTTTAATCGAATGCTTGCTAGTGGCCATTACCGTGAGTAACATGGCGACTTCTTTGGACGCGCACAATTCTCGACCGGCCAGGCCGCGTCGCTACCCTTTCAGTTTCCTTGTGCCATTTTATCTAATGGCCGTAGGTATGATCGTATTGAAGGTCATGGATGTCCTACTCAAGTAAGCTTTCTGCCCATTATTTAGAACTCGCCAAGGTTCCTGTTTCGCCTGCGAATTTTGCTGGTGATGACGTCCGCTTTTCGGTTGAGTTCGAGTCGCTGGAAAGCGAGCTGGGCAAAGCTCAGTCCATGCACGAAGCAGGGCAGATCGACTGGCTTAAAATCCGTGAAAACAGTGAGAGCCTGCTTCGCACCCAATCCAAAGACTTGCGGGTAGGCGCCTGGCTTGCATGGGCGCTGTATCAGCGAGAATCCTTCCAGGGCCTGTTGGCCGGTCTCGGTGTTTTGCACCATCTTTGCGAACAGCACTGGGCTGACATTCATCCGAAAAAAGCCCGCACTCGTGCCGCTGCCATTGGCTGGCTGGTGCCGCGTCTTGAGCAGGTGCTAAACGAAAACGTCGCGCTCAAGGAACAGTTGCCGATGTTTCGGCGTCTGGTCGAGCACCTTGAAGGCCTCGATAAAGCGTGTACCGAGCATTTGGGCGACGACGCCCCCTTGCTGCTGCCGATCTCTCGCCGTCTGAAAAGCATGGTCCAGCGCGCTGCTGACAACCAGCCGGAGCCTGGTGTGGTCGGCGCAGCGGTTGCCCAGGTCAAGCAGGCTGCCGCACAACTGTTCACGCCCGGCGCCCCTATCGATAACGAAAAGGAAGCGCACAAGGCCTTGCGCGCCCAGCAGGAAAACGCTCGTCCTTTATGTGCATGGTGGCTTAAACAGAAAGCAAGCGATCTGCGAGCCTTGCGGCTTAATCGCACCCTGCTGTGGCTGCCGATCGATGCTGTTCCGGAGCGTAACGCGGAGCAAATCACCGCCCTGCGAGGCCTGCCTGCAGACAAACTCAAGGCTTATCGGGATCGCTACGAACAGGCTCAATATGCCGATCTCCTGGTCGAGCTGGAAGCGAGTCTGGCGAAGGCGCCTTTCTGGTTCGACGGCCAGCGAATGGTATGGGAGTGCCTGCAAGGCCTGAACGCAGAGATGGCGATGCGTGAGGTGGAAATCCACTTCGCGCTTTTGATTCAGCGTCTGCCCGGCATCGTCGAATTGCGCTATCACGATGGAACACCGTTCGCCGACCCGGCGACCCGCGCCTGGATCAGCGCAAGCGTCTTGCCGCATCTGCAAACCAACAACGCACCGCGCAAGGTTGAAGTCGCCGATACCCAGCCAGTCTGGGAAGTGGCCCTTGAAGCGGCGTTGCTCGTCCTGCGCAAAGAAGGCCTGAAACCCGCTGTGCAGTTCCTCAAGCAAGGGCTGCAAAAAGCGCAGGGCGGACGCGCTCGATTTTTCTGGCAGTTCGCTCTCGCCCGACTGTGCTTCGTGGCCAAGAAATACGAACTGGCCAAGGCGCAACTCGAGACGCTGGATCAGACATTACAGGAGTCGGGCCTGCATGCATGGGAGCCTGATCTTGCTCTGGAAGTGCTGCATCTGCTGCATAGCTGCTGTGAGTTGCTACCGCAGAACCAAGTGGTACGCGAACGCAAGGAAGAGATTTATCGCAGGCTGTGCCACCTAGACCTCGAAGTGGTACTCGAATAGGCCTTAGGGCCACAACCGAAAGGAGAAAAGCCATGGCCAAAGAAGGCTCTGTAGCCCCCAAGGAACGCATCAACGTCACCTTCAAACCCGCTACCGGCGGTAATCAGGAAGAGATCGAGCTGCCGCTGAAGTTGTTGGCAATCGGTGATTACACCCATCGCAGGGACGAGCGCAAAGTTGAAGATCGCAAGCCGATCAGCATCGACAAGACGACCTTCGACGAAGTGTTGGCCAAGCAGGAGTTGGAGCTGACCCTGAACGTGCCTAATCGTCTTCAGGACGAAGAAGGCGTAACGGAAGAGCTGCCCGTGAAACTGCGTGTCAACTCGATGAAAGACTTCAACCCTGCCAGCTTGGTCGACCAGGTTCCAGAGCTGAAAAAACTGATGGAACTGCGTGATGCGTTGGTGGCGCTCAAAGGCCCGCTGGGTAACGCGCCTGCGTTCCGCAAAGCTATCGAAGGCGTTCTTGCCGACGACGAATCCCGCGGTCGCGTACTGGGTGAAC
Source organism: Pseudomonas syringae pv. coryli str. NCPPB 4273 (assembly GCF_000972175.1). Lineage (NCBI taxonomy): Bacteria > Pseudomonadati > Pseudomonadota > Gammaproteobacteria > Pseudomonadales > Pseudomonadaceae > Pseudomonas > Pseudomonas syringae pv. coryli. The sequence continues at coordinate 40,208 of NZ_AWQP01000043.1, forward strand.
TGGGCCTGAAAGCCCCAGCCCCGGACGCTTGAGTCCCTATCAGCCAAGGAAGTCAAATTCATGCCAAGCAATAGCTCAGCAAAGCAAAAAAGCGTTGAGACAAGCGAACACAGTATTCTCGACAGCATCATTGCCCAGACCAGTCTGACGCGTGACGACGAAGCCTATGACATCGCCAAGCGTGGCGTATCGGCCTTCATTGAAGAGCTGCTAAAGCCGCAGAACGACGGTGAGCCGGTCAAGAAGGCAATGGTCGACCGCATGATCGCCGAGATCGATGCCAAGCTCAGCCGCCAGATGGACGAAATCCTGCACCACCCAGACTTCCAGTCCCTGGAATCGTCGTGGCGTGGCCTGCAGTTGTTGGTCGATCGCACCAACTTCCGTGAAAACATCAAGATCGAAATCCTCAACGTCTCCAAAGATGATTTGCTGGAAGACTTCGAAGACTCGCCGGAAGTGATGCAGTCGGGCCTGTACAAACACATCTACACCGCAGAATACGGCCAGTTCGGTGGTCAGCCAGTGGGCGCGATCATCGCCAACTATTTCATGTCCCCTAGCTCGCCGGACGTGAAACTCATGCAGTACGTATCCAGCGTAGCCTGCATGTCTCATGCGCCGTTCATTGCTGCTGCCGGCCCGAAATTCTTCGGTCTGGAAAGCTTCTCCGGCTTGCCGGACCTGAAGGATCTGAAAGATCACTTCGAAGGTCCGCAGTTCGCAAAATGGCAGAGCTTCCGCCAGTCGGAAGATTCCCGTTATGTCGGCCTGACCGTTCCACGCTTCTTGCTGCGCAACCCGTACGACCCGCAAGAAAACCCCGTCAAGTCGTTCGTGTACAAGGAAACCGTCGCCAACAGCCACGAGCATTATCTGTGGGGCAACACGGCTTACGCGTTCGGCACCAAGCTGACCGACAGTTTCGCCAAGTTCCGCTGGTGCCCGAACATCATCGGCCCGCAGAGCGGCGGTGCAGTTGAAGACCTGCCGTTGCACCATTTCGAAAGCATGGGCGAAATCGAGACCAAGATCCCTACCGAGGTCCTGGTCAGCGACCGTCGTGAATACGAACTGGCTGAGGAAGGCTTCATCTCTCTGACCATGCGTAAGGGCAGCGACAACGCGGCGTTCTTCTCCGCCAGTTCCGTGCAGAAGCCGAAGTTCTTCGGTAACAGCGCTGAAGGCAAGGCTGCAGAGCTGAACTACAAGCTGGGCACCCAGCTGCCGTACATGATGATCGTCAACCGCCTGGCTCACTACTTGAAAGTGCTGCAGCGCGAGCAACTCGGTTCGTGGAAAGAGCGTACCGACCTTGAGCTGGAACTGAACAAGTGGATCCGTCAGTACGTCGCCGACCAGGAAAACCCGAGCGCCGAAGTGCGTGGTCGTCGCCCGTTGCGCGCCGCCCAGATCACCGTCAGCGACGTCGAAGGCGAGCCCGGCTGGTACCGCGTCAGCCTGAACGTGCGCCCGCACTTCAAATACATGGGTGCTGATTTCACCCTGTCGCTGGTTGGCAAGCTGGACAAAGAGTAAACGGAGTTCACTCATGACCGGATACGGCAGCCTTTTCGAACGCCTCAATGGCGATGCGGAAAAACGCGTCAGTTGGAGCCGCGAGGTTTCAGCCACGGCGTCCGTGGCTGCCCATCTGGCCAAGATGCTCAGCACCCGTGCGGGCAGCGTGCAAACGCTGTCCGACTACGGGCTACCCGATCTCAATGACATGCGTCTGAGCCTGCACGACTCTCTGAGTCAAGCCCGCCTGGCCATCGAAAGCTTCATCGAAGCCTACGAGCCGCGCTTGAGCAATGTGCGTGTCATTTCCCTGCCGCGTGATCACGATCAGCTTCGCTTGTCCTTCAGCATTGAAGGCCTGCTGGAAGTCGAGGGTTTCAAGCGTCAGGTCAGTTTCGCCGCTCGCCTGGATGGTAGCGGTCAAGTAAAGGTCAACTAAGGAGATTCGTATGTCCGGAAAACCAGCAGCACGCGTCACCGACCCAACGGCTTGCCCGCTCCCCGGCCACGGCACCAATCCTATCGTTGCTGGCTCCAGCAACGTGTTTTTCGACGGCCTCCCGGCCGCCCGCCAAGGCGATGCCTCGGCGTGTGGTGGTGCGATGTCGGGTGGTTTGGCGACCACCGTGCTGATCAACGGAAAACCGGCCGCTACGGTTGATTCCGTCGGGACTCACGGCAACAAAGTGATCGCCGGTTCCGGGACAGTGATTATCGGGAATTCCCATACGCCGGCGCCGTTTGTGCCACCAGAGCCAATAGTTATTCCAGGAGTCTTTAACCGTATTTTTGCTTTTCATACTGCGGATGGCCAGCCAGTTACGAACCTGAATTACAGAATGGTTTCTGATAGCGGCCTAGAGAAAGCAGGCTGTACATCAGTAACCGGGAATACAGGATGTTTTTCCACCGGTAAACAAGGCGAGATGGTTAGCATCTACGTGTCGGCGGAGTAAGCGCGTGGAAACCTCTATTGTTATCGATGGCACTGCGCATATTTTTAAGACCTCCGATGGGAAAACGGAGCTGAAAATTAGAGCCGAAACGACGCCAAGTGAAGATAAAGAACCGAAAGAGCTTCCTTTGCCCAGCGTGTGGCTGATAACCAGAGGAAATGGAGTACCTCTTTTTGCTCTAAAACCGAATGCGTCAGATGTTCAGTTCCGAATTATGAAGGCTGAGAAACTGTACGCGGAAGCAGTTCAATGGTTTGAACCTTTGGCTGATCATTACCGGAAAAAGTGTTGGGTGAATCCGGAGTCTAATACGGCTGGTACAGACGCTTACAATGCCTATAGACAAATGACTTGGGCAGAAATTATAAGGTTTTCAAATATTGACAGAATGTCAATTAGCTTCGCTCCTAACATGCCCGGTGACTGGAAAAATAGCTCAGATGGCGGCGCTGGGTTTTTAATGGTAATGATCGAAGGAGAGCCCTACTGGGCTGACGGTGTTGGACAGATTCCCTTCGCCACCGATACCTACCGTTTATATTTGGAAGAAACGAAACTTGTGGAGGCCGCCATCAAGAAAACCGTTGAAACGGGTATGAAGTATGGTGATGGCCTCCCTATATTTCCAAAGGAGGACAAAACCAACGAGTACGATAATTATATGGTGCTACGCGGCGCCTTGTGGGCCTCTGAGAACTTTAAGCTGCGCACTGAAAGGGTAAGGGTATTTGCTGGTCGAATGGGCTATCGCGAGAATGTGGTGACTAGCACAGTGTACCTGGGCACCTCTGACCAGAAATTGAGAAGTCCCATCACGCAAGATTATGTAGATAAATATGGAGAGTGGAAAAGATGATTGCCAGGATAGCGCGGGGCTTGCTCATACATTTTTTTGCCTGCGTCATTTATGTCGTTGCTAATTACTATGGGGTTTCTCTCTACAAGGTGATCTTTGGTGGCTTGACTTCTCGGGGTGCTTCCATTGGGATTGCCATGTACATGGTTTTTTATCTATTTATTTTTTTGAATTTGGTAGTTGCTGTAATTCCAAAGCAGCTTTTTAAGTGGTGCGCTGTTGTTTTAATGGTTGTGTTGATATTGGTTTATCTGCTGCCACTTTATCCTGTTCGAGCAGTAGCTTATAGCGTTTTGACGGGCGGGCTTACTGCTCTGGCAATAGCGGTGGCTGGCAAATTTGAAAGGTTCTGGCTGGCTCGGGATCTCAAATAAAATTTTCCATAGTCGTACTCTCAGTAGCTTCAGTGCACATAAAACGAATGAATACGCAGGCAGCCAGACATGTCCTTTAACCATTACTACCAAAGCGAACTCACTGCAATGCGCCAGCTTGGTCGTCGCTTCGCCGGGCGTAGTCCGGCGCTGGCGCTGTTTCTGGGGCAGGCCGGACGGGATTCGGATGTGGAGCGGCTGCTCAAGGGCTTCGCGTCTCTGACCGGTCGGCTGCGTCAGAAGTTCGATGTCGAGCTGCCGGAACTTGGATGGCATATTGGTTTAGTTTTGAAGTTTTGGTTTGAGGTGGGTGTAATGGTTGGAGAAATCTGGCGAAATTTGTTGGTGCGAACGCGTTTCAGAAGCGCACGTCTGGTTTTGTCAGCATCCTTGATGCTCGTGGCGCTATCATTCTATTTCGTTGATGATAATTTGTCTCAGCGCCGACCAGATGTTATCGAATTGAGTTATTCAAAGCAGTACATAGTGGAGCGCGTGCCCTTTGTTTCTTTATTTTTCGGGAAAGCCCTTTCCTATCTTCGAGTCACGAATCAGGACGCTCCTGAATATATTTACCGAAGTCCGCTATATCCGACGAAACTTCTGAAAATGCAAGTAAGTGAGGTTGAAGGGGCGGTGAGTATTCCTAACGTTGAATTTCTGACCAGTGAGAAGAAATTCATATTCCACTCTCAGCGTTGGGAAGAATATTGGATGAATCGTTTTGTAAGTAATACGTCGTATGCGGTAGAGCCATTGAGCGAGAGTGGGGAATGATGCCTGTGTTTAGCAATTTTTTTATTGGTACGAATCGAAAAGGTATTCGCCGGGCGATCGTTTTGCTCGTGGTACTTTCTGTACTGCTGTTTTCTGTTGTCACTACGATGAAAAATTATCCCGCCAGTTCGACGGTAGTCAGTCCTTCCGGTCGGTATATTTTGGAGAACGTTAGGGTTGGGAGGATCCTCACGCTTGGTGGAATGGCTTACTTGAGAGTGATTGATAGGCAAAACCCACAAGAGGTTTACCGTACACCTCTGTACGACACTCAATCACTGGATATGAGGGTGACCGAAGATAACGAAACTGTCGGCATTGCCTGGATCTATTTCAATCGAGATAAAAAAACGTTCGACATCGCCATGCCCCAGTGGGAATCGCATTGGCTGAATATGTTTATCAGCAACACCCCTTATGTACACATTGAAAACTGAGCCTCCGCATGAGCCGTTGCGCCGGCCCAGGCCAACCTGCAGGTGCCATGCAACGGTCAAGTCGGACATCGGGCGAAATCTACAGGACAGTTTTTTCATGAGATCCAACACCAGGAAGGTACTCCGTGTCCTTTAACCACTACTACCAAAGCGAACTCACTGCACTGCGCCAGCTTGGTCGTCGCTTCGCCGAGCGTAGTCCGGCGTTGGCGCCGTTTCTGGGGCAGGCCGGGCGGGATCCGGATGTGGAGCGGTTGCTCGAGGGCTTTGCGTTTCTGACCGGTCGGTTGCGTCAGAAGCTGGATGACGAGCTGCCGGAACTCAGCCATTCGCTGATGCACCTGCTGTGGCCCAATTACATGCGGCCGTTGCCGGCGTTCAGTATTTTGCAGTTTGATCCGTTGAAACGTTCGGGTCCTGCGCTGACGGTCGAACGTGATACACCGGTCGATAGCAAGCCGATTAATGACGTGCGTTGTCGCTTCCGTACGTGCTACCCGACCGAAGTTCAGGCGCTGGATCTGACCGCGCTGAATTACTCGGTGAAAGGCGGTGGTTCGTTGCTCAGCTTGCGCCTGGAGATGAGCGCTGAAGGTCACCTGGGTGAGCTTGAACTGAGCCGCCTGCGTTTGCATTTTGCAGGCGAGCGTTACATCAGCCAGATGCTGTATCTCTGCCTGCTACGCAATCTTGAGGGTATCGAGCTGATCCCGCTGGACGGTACTGGCAAGCCCATCAACGGTGTCAATGGGATGCCGATGGCGTTCACGATGCCGGGCGATCGCGTGCAGCCGGTAGGGTTTGCCGAAGAAGAAGCGCTGATCCCGTATCCGCTGAACACGTTTCGTGGCTATCGCTACCTGCAGGAGTACTTCGCGTTTCAGGACAAGTTCCTGTTCGTCGACATCAACGGTCTGGATCTGCTCAACGCGCTGCCAGAAGAGACACTCAAACAAGTGCGCGGTCTTGAGTTGCGCTTCGATATTCGCAAGAGCGGTATTCAGCGTCTTCGTCCCACCCTGGATAACGTAAAGCTGCATTGCACGCCGATCGTCAACTTGTTCAAGCACGACGCCTTGCCGATTCGCCTTGATGGCAAGCAGGACGAGTACCTGCTGCTGCCAGCCGAATATAACCTGGAAACCTGTGGCGTCTTTTCGGTTGAGACCGTGACCGGTTGGAAGCCGGGAGGTCTTGGCTATCAGGATTATGTGCCGTTCGAATCCTTCGAGCACGACCCCAGTTTCGACGTGCCCAACAGCCGTCCGCATTACAGCATTCGCCAGCGTTCTTCTTTGCTGCATGAAGGCCTCGACACTTACCTGAGCTTCGGCATTCGCCACACAGAAGCGCACGAAACCCTGTCGATCGAGTTGATGTGCACCAACCAGAACCTGCCACGCAAACTCAAACTGGGCGACATCAACGTGGCCTGCGAAGACACGCCGGAGTTTTTGAGTTTCCGCAATATCACACCCGCCACTTCCAGTTTCGCGCCCCCGCTGAACCGTGACTTCCTGTGGAAGTTGATCAGCAATATGTCGCTCAACTACTTGTCTCTGGCTGACGTCAATGCGCTGAAAGTGATTCTGGAAACGTACGATTTGCCCCGGTACTACGACCAGCACGCGGAAAAAGTCAGCAAGCGCCTGCTGGGCGGTTTGAAATCGATCAAGCATCGACACGTAGACAGACTGCACCGAGGGTTGCCGGTACGCGGGTTGCGCACTGAGCTGACCATCGACCCGGAAGGCTATATCGGTGAAGGCGATATGTTCGTATTCGCTTCGGTTCTCAACGAGTTTTTCGCGCTTTACGCCAGCCTCAATTCGTATCACGAACTGCGGGTAAAAAGCACACAGGGAGAAGTGTACCAATGGACACCACGTATGGGCCTCCAGCCCCTGCTTTAAGCGGGCTGACCCTGGGTATACGCGAGTACTCGTTGTTTCAGGCCGTGCTGCTGGTCGTTGACCGGCTGCGCGATGTGCACCCGCACCTGAGCGAAGACGACCTGTACGACCAGCTTGAATTTCAGGCCAACCCCAGCCTTGGCTTCCCGTCGAGTGACGTCAATCGCGTGGAGTTTTTCCACGAGCATGGGCAGATGCGCGCACGCATGCAGTTCAACCTGATCGGTCTGGTCGGTTCGGGTTCGCCACTGCCGGCGTTCTACGGTGAGCAGGCGCTGGGCGACAGCGAAGACGGCAACCCGACGCGCAACTTCCTCGACCTGTTCCATCACCGTTTGCAACGGCTGATGTTGCCGATCTGGAAGAAGTATCGCTACCGGGCCAGTTTTGAAAGCGGCGCGCTCGATCCGTTTTCCGCACAGCTGTTTGCCTTGATCGGCCTGGGCGGCGAAGAGATTCGACGTGCTCAGGAACTGAACTGGAAGCGTCTGCTGCCCTACCTGGGCTTGCTCAGCCTGCGTGCGCACTCGGCTGCGCTGATCGAGGCAGTGCTGCGTTATTACTTCAAGCACGCCGAACTGACCATTGAGCAGTGCATCGAGCGCCGCGTGGAGATTCTCGACGAACAGCGCAATCGCCTGGGGCATGCCAACAGCATGCTCGGTGAGGACCTTGTGTTGGGCGATCACGTGCGTGACCGCAGCGGCAAGTTCCGCATTCACATCCGCGAACTCGACTGGCAACGCTTTCACGAATTTCTGCCGATCGGTTTCGGCTATCAACCGCTGTGCGCGCTGGTGCGTTTCACGCTGCGTGATCCACTCGACTACGACATTCGACTGGTTCTGCGCCAGGAAGAAATCCGCGAGCTGCGTATAGGTGAACAGAACGCCTGTCGCCTGGGATGGACCAGTTGGCTCGGTCGCGAAAACGCGGACGGTGTGGTGACCTTGGGCAGCAAAATTCATTAAGGATCAATGACTGATGAGCAACGTAGACCTGCAACAACTTATTCAAGCGCTGGACGCCGAAACCCGCCGTGATCTGGAAAGTTCTGCGGAGCGCTGTGTCGCCCGTGGCGGCAGCAAGATTCTGGTTGAAGATCTGTTGCTGGAGCTGCTTGAGCGTCCGCAAGGTCTGCTCTCGCGTGCCCTGCAGGATGCTGAAGTGGATGCAGGTGAATTGAGCGCCTCCCTGCAATCGCGAGTCGAGCACAGTGCTTCACGCAACCCGGTGTTTGCTCCGGAGCTGGTGCAGTGGCTGCAGGATGCCCTGCTGGTGGCCAACCTTGAATTGGGTCAGACCCAGGTCGAACAGGCTGCGCTGATCCTTGCATTGCTGCGCAACCCGATGCGCTACGCCGGTAGCCGCTATCAGCCTTTGCTGGCCAAACTGAATATTGATCGGCTGAAAGAGTTTGCTCTGTCCCAACAGGAGCAGCCTGCCAACGGCAAATCGGCCGCCCAGGGTGAATCGCTGTTGGAGCGCTTCACTCACAACCTGACCCAGCAGGCCCGCGATGGCAAGCTTGATCCGGTGCTGTGTCGCGATGGCGCGATTCGGCAGATGGTCGACATCCTGGCTCGGCGCCGCAAGAACAATCCGATTGTGGTCGGTGAAGCGGGTGTCGGTAAAACTGCCATCGTTGAAGGTCTCGCATCCCGCATTGCTGCAGGTGAAGTGCCGCAGGCGCTCAAGGGCGTTGAGCTGCTGTCGCTGGACATGGGCCTTCTGCAGGCCGGTGCCAGCGTCAAGGGTGAGTTCGAGCGTCGTCTCAAAGGTGTGATCGACGAGGTCAAAGCGTCGCCGAAGCCGATCATTCTGTTCATCGACGAAGCCCATACGCTGATCGGTGCTGGCGGCAACGCCGGTGGCTCCGATGCAGCCAACCTGCTCAAGCCGGCGCTGGCGCGTGGCGAGCTGCGCACCATCGCGGCCACGACCTGGGCGGAGTACAAAAAGTATTTCGAGAAAGACCCGGCACTGGCCCGTCGTTTCCAGCCTGTTCAATTGCATGAACCGACCGTCAGCGAAGCCGTCACGATCCTGCGCGGCCTGGCACAGGTCTATGAGAAAAGCCATGGCATCTACCTGCGCGATGACGCCGTAGTCGCCGCTGCCGAGTTGTCTGCACGTTATCTCGCTGGCCGCCAGCTGCCTGACAAAGCCGTCGATGTCCTCGATACGGCGTGTGCGCGAGTGCGTATCAGCCTGGCTGCCGCGCCGGAGAGCCTTGAGCGTCTGCGTGGCGAGCTGGCTGAAGGTGGTCGCCAGCGTCAGGCACTGCGTCGCGACGCCGAAGCCGGTCTGCTGATTGATCACGAGGCGTTGGAAGCGCTGGAAGCGCGCCTGAAAGCTGCCGAAGAAGAAAGGGCTGTGCTGGAAGCGTTGTGGCTCGAACAGAAAACACTGGCCGAACGCTTGCTGGAACTGCGTCAGCAACTGGCCAAGGCGCGTGAAGCAGAAGCTGCCGAGCCAGTCATTGAAATCGCAGAGGACGACGAGGGCACGGTCATCGAAGCCGTTGCGCTCGATGAGACGCAAAGCGTAGAGGCGCTGACCGCAGCCCTGAACGAGGCACATGTCTCCTTGGTCGCACTGCAGGTCAAGGAGCGACTTGTGAGCTTCGAGGTCTGCCCGCGTCTTGTGGCTGAGGTGATCAGCGCCTGGACCGGTGTCCCGTTGGCGCAACTGGCTCGTGAGCACAACGCCAAGGTTGCCAGTTTTGCCAAGGACCTTCGTATTCGCATCCGTGGTCAAGAGCAGGCCGTTCACGCCCTTGATCGCTCCATGCGCGCCACTGCCGCTGGCTTGAACAAGCCCGATGCGCCGGTTGGCGTGTTTCTGCTGGTGGGGCCGAGCGGCGTTGGCAAGACTGAAACGGCACTGGCGCTCGCCGATCTGTTGTACGGCGGTGATCGTTTTATCACCACCATCAATATGTCCGAGTTTCAGGAGAAGCATACCGTTTCGCGCCTGATCGGTGCGCCGCCAGGTTACGTCGGTTATGGCGAAGGCGGCATGCTCACCGAAGCCGTGCGTCAGAAGCCGTACTCGGTCGTGCTGCTTGATGAAGTCGAGAAAGCCGACCCGGATGTGCTCAACCTGTTCTATCAGATCTTCGACAAGGGGGTGGCCAACGACGGCGAGGGACGCGAGATCGACTTCCGCAATACGCTGATTCTGATGACATCTAACCTCGGCAGCGACCAGATCAGCGCACTGTGCGAAGACGGCGCGCGGCCAACCGCCGAAGTGCTTGAGGAGACCATCCGCCCAGTCCTCAGCAAACACTTCAAGCCAGCGTTACTGGCACGTATGCGCGTAGTGCCTTACTACCCGGTCAGCGGGCCGGTGTTACGCGAGCTGATCGAAATCAAACTCGGTCGCCTGGGCGAGCGCCTCAACCGTCGTCAACTGGAGTTCACTTACTGCCAGGACCTCGTTGATCACTTGGCGCAGCGTTGCACTCAAAGCGACAGCGGTGCGCGTCTGATCGACCATCTGCTGGATCTTCATGTCCTGCCGCTGGTAGCTGACCGCCTGCTTGATGCCATGGCTAGCGGAGAAAGTCTGAAGCGTGTTCATGCCACGCTGGACAGTTCCGGCAGCGTGACATGTGAGTTCGCCTGAGGTGGGTGTGATGTTCACTCAGATGCCGCAGCCGCTGGCGTATGCCGAAGCCTTGTTGGCGCAATTCGCCGGCGTGGCGCGGGCGGTGAATGGTGCCGAATTGCTGGGGGATTTTGTACGCGGCCTTGCTGAGCTCAGCGGCTGCGAGCTGTCGCAGCTTTATCTGCTGGACGCCACTCATAAGTGTTTGAAGATGAGAGCCGAGTGTCTGGACGGGATGCTGCAACCAAGGGAAGCGGCAAGCCTGCCGGTGGATTACAACGGCGAACAGTTGTTGCAATTTGCCCTTTGTCAGAATCGTGTGGTTTGCCTTGGCGAACTGGGCAGCAGCCTGCACGAAACCAGTTTTCTGCCGACGCAAAGTACGCCGTGGCAGTCGCTGCTGTGTGTCCCGGTCGTCAACCATCAGCAAGCTGTCGAAGGCCTGTTGTTATGCGCAAGTCGCCGACATGTCGATCTGCAGGGTTTTGCTGATTCCCTTGGTCAGTTCGGCTCGTTCGTACTGGGTCAACTCAACCTGCTGCAACGCTTGCATAAGCCTGTGGATGAGGTACGACCGGCAGTGCTCAGTACGCCAAGCGTCAGCGGATACGGTTTGATCGGAAAAAGCGCAAGCATGCGTCAGACCTACACGATGATCAGCAAGGTGCTGCACAGCCCGTACACGGTATTGCTGCGGGGAGAGACCGGCACCGGCAAGGAAGTGGTTGCCCGGGCTATTCACGACTTCGGGCCGCGTCGCTCTCAGCCTTTCATTGTTCAGAACTGTGCGGCATTTCCAGAGCACTTACTTGAAAGCGAGCTTTTCGGCTATCGCAAAGGCGCCTTTACAGGTGCTGACAGTGATCGTACCGGGCTGTTCGAGGCTGCCAATGGCGGCACGCTGTTGCTCGACGAAATCGGCGACATTCCCATGCCGCTGCAAGCCAAGCTGCTGCGCGTGCTGCAAGAGGGCGAGATTCGCCCATTGGGTTGCAACGATACGCGCAAGATCGACGTGCGCATTCTTGCAGCAACGCATCGTGACCTGTCGGCGATGGTCAGCGAAGGCAAATTCCGCGAGGACTTGTATTACCGTCTTGCGCAATTTCCTATTGAGCTGCCTGCCCTGCGCAATCGAGAGGGTGACATTCTCGACCTGGCGCGGCACTTCGTCGACAAGACGTGTGCGTTCTTGCAACGGAGCCCGTTGCGCTGGTCGGACGCAGCTCTTGATCTCCTGTCCGGTTATACGTTTCCCGGCAATGTGCGCGAACTCAAAGGCCTGGTCGAGCGTGCTGTTCTGCTGTGCGAGGGCAGCGAGTTGCTGGCGGAGCATTTCTCACTGCGCCCGGCAGTCATGGCTGAAGGCAGCAGCCCCAATCTGCGCGAGCGGCTGGAGCAGGTAGAGCGCAGCCTGTTGCTCGATTGCCTGCGCAAGAACGACGGCAACCAGACTCTTTCCGCGCGTGAACTCGGTCTGCCTAGACGCACGCTGCTTTACCGTTTGGGGCGCCTGAATATCAACCTGGGTGACTTCAATGGTTAGGCAAAAGCACTTGTTTTCACCTTATTCGCTTCTGACAGCGTTTCCCGAAAGGGGCGGCGCTTTTTACTCACTTCTGGAGACCATCTGATGTCTGTTCGTCACTGGCAAGCCGTCCTGCTCACTGTTGTCGTTTTATGCGGCGTCGGGGGCTGCAGCGGCAACTACAAATTCAACGACAACACTTATCGCCCATTGGGTGATCCGCAGGCGGTCAACCGCGGCAAGTGACCGCAAGGAGCATCATCATGGAACTGGTTTTCGAAATGCTGAACACCAAGCAATTCGTACCCACTGACTTGTGCCAAAAGACCTTCAAGCAGGCTGGCGGCGTGATCGGCAGAGGGGACGATTGCGACTGGATAATCCCGGACCGCAAGCGGCACCTGTCCAATCATCACGCGCTGATCAGCTATCGCGACGGCTCGTTTTTCCTGACCGATACCAGCAGCAATGGTATTCAGGACAGCACGAACGGCACGCGCCTGCGCAAGGGTGAAGCGACACGCATCGAGCATGGCAGTGAATACACTCTGGGCGATTTTGAGATTCGTGCCCGACTGGTACGCGACCCGGCGGCTTTTGACGTAGAAGTCGGCCGCCCGCAGGCTGCAGGCAGCATCATTCCGGACGACGCGTTTCTCGATCTCGATCCGCTGAATGCCCTTGATCAGCAAGAGCGCGTTTACTCGGAAATCGAAGAACTGATCTCACCGAGTATCGCCGTTGATGATGGCAAACAGCGTGCAGACTATGCACGTATCGATATGGAAAGCCTGCTGGTGCCGGAACTGGTCGAGGTTCCAAAAGAACCTGCACCTGCGCCACCGCCACCACCGGTTGAGCGTCAGAGCGACGGCTTCTGGGAAAAATTCGGTGCAGCGCTGGGCGTAGATCTCAAAGGGCTCGATCACGATGCTAAAGAAGCGTTGGCCTTGAATGCAGCTCGCTTGCTCAAGCAAAGCGTCGGCGGTTTACAGCAGAGCCTGCGCACTCGCAGCGAACTCAAAAACGAACTACGTCTTGCGCAGACCATCGTGCAAGGTACGCAGAAAAACCCGTTGAAGTTTGCCGTCGATGCCGGTGAGGCGCTGGACATTCTGTTGCACGCCAACAAGCCAGGGCAGTTGCCGGCCGAGCAGGCGATCTCCCGTGCATTCCGTGATTTGCAGGCTCACCAGGTCGCCTTGCTGACCGCCAGCCGTGCAGCTGTTCGAGGCACCCTCGAGCACTTCTCGCCGCAACAGCTCATGCTGCGTTTCGAGCGCGATAACAAGCCGCTAATCGCCACTTCCGGCAGCCGCTGGAGAGCTTACGGGCGTTATCACCAAGCGCTGCGCCAGGATACCGATTGGAGCGAGCGCCTTCTGACCCGGGATTTCGCTCAGGCCTACGAAGAGCAGATTCGTTTGATTTCCACACTCCACACTGACCACCAAGGATGATGCGCATGTCTCGCCGCTCGACTGCTTTCTTTAACATGCTGGCTGCGCTCACCGCCGTGTTGGTGCTGGCCGGCTGCTCTGCGTTGTCGCCTTACTCAAACGTCACCAAGCTCAACCTGAAGCTGACCGCCAGCGACCAGGTGAACCCGGACCTCAACGGTCGCCCGTCACCCGTTGTTGTGCGCCTGTTCGAGCTCAAGCACCCGGTAGCGTTTGAAAACGCAGATTTCTTCAGCTTGTATGAGCGCGCAAAAGAATCTCTGGCCCCGGACATGGTTGCGTCTGAAGAGCTGGAACTGCGTCCGGGTGAAACCGTCGAGCTCAAGCTCAGCCTGCAGGAAGGCAGCCGTTACGTCGGCGTTCTTGCAGCCTATCGGGACCTGCCGGACAGCAGATGGCGCTACACGCTGCAGGTAACACCGGTAGGTATCACTGATGCTGACCTGACTCTCGATCAGAACGGCATTCGTAACACTCATGAACCGCTCGCCAAGGCAGATGACTGACCATGAAATCCCATAAAGTCATTTGGCAGGAAGGCATGTTGCTGCGTCCGCAGCACTTCCAGCACAACGATCGCTACTACGATCACCAGATGAAAACCCGTACCCAGCTATTGGGGAGCTACACGTGGGGTTTTCTGAGTCTGGACATCGACCTGCAGTTTCTCAATATGGGCAAACTGGTGATCAGCCATGCTTCGGGAATCCTTCCGGACGGCAGCCTGTTCGAGTTGGGGGGCAACACTGAGCCGCTGGCGCTCGATGTGCCGCCCAATACCGGTAATACACCGATCTATCTCGCGCTGCCGCTGGTCACGGGTAACCACATCGAGTCGCGTCGTCCCGAGCAATCCGACGTGCTGGCGCGCTATACCGCCTACGAGGCAGAGGTGTCCGACTCCAACGCTGGCGATGACTCATCGAGTCAGGTCAGCTGTGGTCGTCCCGACTTCAAACTGTTGCTTGGCCAGCAGCAAAGCGATCAGGCTTACGTGAAGCTGAAGGTCTGTGAAGTGCTCGACACGACGCCGGATGGTGTGATCAGCCTTGATCCCGATTTTGTACCGACTTACCTCCAGGCTCACGCTTCCAGCTACCTGCTGTCTTGCCTCAAGGAAGTCATCAGCATGCTCAGCCACCGGGGCGACACCATCGCTGACCGGATCCGCTCCAACGGTAAAGTAGGTGGTGCCGAAGTCGGCGACTTCATGATGCTGCAACTGATCAACCGTACCGAGTTGCTGCTGCGTCACTACCTGGACCTCGAGCAGGTGCACCCTGAAGAGTTGTATCGCACGCTGCTGACCATGCTTGGCGATCTGGCGACGTTTTCGAGCGATAGCAAGAGACCGCGTCTGGACAGCCGCTACCAGCACAGCGATCAGGGGGCCAGCTTCCGCAAGCTGATGGAGGCGATCCGTCAGGTGCTGTCGATGGTGCTGGAACAGCACGCCATCGAACTGGTTCTGCAGGCGCGTCAGTACGGCATCATCGTATCGCCGCTGCATGATCACAAGCTGTTGGGATCGGCGTCGTTCGTTCTGGCAGCCAGCGCAAATTGCGACTCCGAGGAGCTGCGTCACCGTTTGCCAGCGCACCTCAAGGTCGGTCCTGTGGAGCGTATCCGCCAACTGGTCAACCTTCATCTGCCTGGTATCAAGGTCAAGCCATTACCAGTGGCCCCGCGGCAGATCGCGTTCCATTCCAACAAAACCTATTTCATCCTCGAACTCAGTTCCGAAGATCTGGCGCAACTCGAGCGCTCCGGCGGCTTCGCGTTCCATGTGTCCGGCGAATTTGCCGAGCTTGAACTGAAATTCTGGGCTATCAGGAACTGACCGACATGAGTAAGGATACGAATTACAACCAGGACGATAAAACCGTCCTGCTCGATCGCCAGGGCCACGGCCCCGCGGCGAGCCCGCTGACGGACTTTGCTGCTCCGCCACGGTTCGAGCAACTGGAAGAGCGCATGATTTACGCGGCACGCCTGCGCCCGGCCGAGGCCTTCAACATCAGCCTCAATTCGCTGGTTGCGGCTGGCTCCGACCTGCTGTCGGAAGTGGTACGCCTCAAGCATAGCGACACGCGTGAAGACCTCTATGCGCTCAACGAGCGTCTGACTGCAGGTCTGAAGCTGTTTGAAGTCCGCGCGTTGCACAACGGTGCTGAAAGCAGCCAGGTGATGGCCGCCCGTTACGTGTTGTGCACGGTGGTGGACGAGGCGGTGGTGACCACCCCGTGGGGTAACGAAAGCGAGTGGTCGCAGATGAGCCTGCTCAGCAGCTTCCACAATGAAACCTTCGGTGGTGAAAAGTTTTTTCAGCTGCTTGATCGGCTGTCGAAAAACCCGGTCAAGCACCTGCCGATGCTGGAATTGATGTACCTGTGTCTGTCGCTCGGCTTCGAGGGCAAGTACCGGGTGCAGGCGCGCGGCATGCTCGAGCTTGAAGGTATCCGTGATGCGCTGTATCGCCAGATTCGTCAATTGCGCGGTGATGTGCCACGTGAACTGTCACCCCATTGGGAAGGCTTGAACAATCGACGTCGCAGCTTGGTGCGCATCGTGCCTGCCTGGATGGTGGTGTTGTTTACCCTGGTCTGTCTGGCAGTGATGTATTTCGGCTTCGCCTGGGTACTGGGCGATCAACGCGAAACCATCTTACAACCATATCAGCCGTTTGATCCGGCGGCGGTCCAGCCGCAGTCGCAGCCGTAAACAGGGACGCATGATGAAAAACTTCTTCAAGAAAGTCGGCGCATTCCTGCGCAAGACATGGGTCTGGACGCTGCTGCTGGTGCTGTTTGTTGCGCTGTTGGTGTGGTTCGCCGGGCCGCTGCTGGCGGTAGATGATTACAAGTTCTGGGAAAGCTCCACATCGCGACTGCTGACCATCAGCGTGCTGTTCCTGATCTGGGGCCTGACGATGGTTTTCGTCAGTTGGCGCGCGGGTGTTCGCAAGAAAGCCATCGAAGACAGCGAAGACGGCCAGGATCGCATTCGCCGTGAAGAGCAGATCGACGAAGAGCAGAAGGAACTGAAAACGCGCTTCAAGGCTGCGTTGAAAACGCTGAAAACCTCGAGCCTTTATCGCGGCCGTAGTGAACGCTGGCGCAGCGACTTGCCTTGGTACCTGCTGATAGGTCCGCAAGGCAGTGGCAAAACCAGCCTGCTGGATTTCTCGGGCCTTGAGTTTCCGATCAACAAGATTGAACGCAAACTGACACGGGACACTCTGGGCACCCGTCATTGTGACTGGTACTTCGCCGATCACGGCGTGCTTATCGACACCGCTGGCCGCTACCTGACCCAGCCTGACGCCGAAGTCGACGGCAGTGCCTGGAACACCTTGCTGGAACTGCTGCGCAAGCGTCGCCGCAATCGTCCGCTTAACGGTGTACTGGTGACCATTCCGGTCGAAACCCTGCTGAACGACAGTGAACAGAACCTTGAAACACTCGCTCGTCAGGTGCGTGCGCGCTTGCAGGACGTGCATCAGAAACTGCACGTCGATGTGCCCATCTATCTGGTCCTGAGCAAGGCCGACCGTTTATTGGGTTTTGAAGAGTTCTTCGATCAACTGACGCGTGAAGAAAGCGATCAGGTCCTCGGCACGAGCTTCCGCAAAGAGCAGATGGGTACTGATGTGGCGGTGTTGCGCACCGAGTTCGAAGAGCTGCTGCGTCGCCTGAACAGTCAGGTGATCATGCGCATGCATCAAGAGCGTGACACGCAGCGTCGTGGTCGAATTCTCGACTTCCCGCATCGACTCGGGCAGATCGGCGAGCGCCTGTGCCTGTTTGTCGATCTGGCATTTACCGGTAACCGCTACCAGCGTGTCAGTCAGTTGCGCGGCTTTTACCTGACCAGTGCGCCACATCTGACAGAGGAAATGGACGCTACTACGGCTGGCATCGGCGCCAATCTGGGTATGAATGCCGGAGTGTTGCCTACCCTGCGCAGCGGCCGATCACGATTTATCCACCATCTGCTCAGCCGGGTCATCTTTCCGGAAGCCGATCTTGCGGGACTGGACAAGCGTGAGCGCAGTCGCATCCATTGGGGCCAACGTGCGTTGTACGTGGGCGCGCTGGCAGCGTTGGCGCTGTTCGGCGTACTGTGGGCTGGCGGTTTTTCGGCTAACTATTCACGTCTGGAAAACCTGCGCAGTCTGGCTCAGACCTGGACTCAGCAACGTTCGGCGCTGAGCGCTCGCGATGACTCCATGGCGGTGCTCAAAACGCTCGACACCAGTTACGCAGCCACTCAAGTCTTCCCGGAAAAAGGTGACGTGAGTTATCACGAACGTGGCGGTCTGTATCAAGGCGAAGACGTCAATCCGGTGGTCAGGGTCGCTTACGAACGTGAGCTTCACGACCAGTTGCTGCCCCGTGTTGCAAACTTGCTGGAAAGCCAGATCCGCGCCAACACCAAGGATCGCGACCGCCTGCTCAACAGCCTGCGTGCGTACCTGATGCTGAACATGACGGATCGCCGCGACGCTCAGTGGCTCAAGGATTGGGTCGCTGCCGAATGGTCCCAGCGCTATACCGGCAACACTGCGGTACAGAACGGCTTGAACACCCATTTTGATCGTTTGTTGAAGCAGCCATTCAGCTACCCGCTGAATGATCCGCTGGTGGCTCAGGCGCGTCAGATTCTGCGCAGCGAATCCCTTGCGACCGTGGTTTACCGCATGCTGCGCGAGCAGGCCCGCAATCTGCCGGAATACACTTTGGGCCAGCACCTTGGCCCTCAGGGTGCGCTGTTTGTCGGTACCGATTACACGATCCCCGGCTTCTACACCCAACAGGGCTACCAGCAGTATTTCTCGGTTCAGGGCACCAAACTGGTCACTGACATCCTGAGCGATAACTGGGTTCTGGGTGAAGGTGCCGGTCTCAGCACGATGGACTTGCGCCGCCTGATGGTTGAACTGGAGCAGCTGTACTTCCGCGACTACGCCAACTATTGGGGTGAAGCGATAGGCGAGGTTCAACTGCCAGCAATCAATGACTTCGGCGAAGGCGCCGAGCAGTTGGCCGGCCTGACGTCAGCCAACTCCCCGGTCATCCAGTTGCTCATAGAGGTGCGTGAAAATACTCGCTTCCCGGTGGTTGCCGATTCAGCAGAAGAAGCTGCCGATGCAGCAGGGCAACTGACAGAGAATGGTGGCAAGCTTGGCAAACTGGCAGTTGCTGCAGCAGGCAAGGCATCGGATGCATTGGCGAAAAAACTGCCGGATACCGCGAGGAAGTCTCTGCAAAGTCGCTTCGAGCCGTTGCACCGCTTGCTGGATGACAACAACGGACCGACTGCCGACCTGACGCCTGCCCTGGCCGCTCTCAATGAGCTGCAACTGCAGATGGCGAGCCTTGCACGTTCCAGCTCGCCGGATCAGGCCGCCTTCGAAATGGCCAAAAGCCGAATGGGTGGCCAGCGCGATGCGTTGAGCAATCTGCGCACGGCGTCCGGCCGTTTGCCGCGTCCGGTAGGCGTGTGGTTCAACGTTCTGGCTGAAGACACCTGGCGCCTGGTGCTGGGCGATTCCTATCAGTACCTTAACCAGCGCTATCAGAGCGAGCTGTACAGCTTCTATGGCAAGGCGATCAGCAAGCGCTATCCCTTCGACGCGCACAGCGCCAGCGACGTGGCAATCAGTGACTTCCGTGAGTTCTTCAAGGCTCAGGGCATTGCCGATCGCTTCTTCGATAACTACATGCGTCCGTTCGTGAGTGGCGATGCAGGCAACTATCGCATGCGCAGCGTCGATGGCTACAGCCTGCCGGTTTCCAAGGTCTATCTCGACCAGATGGCCGCGGCACTGGTGATCCGCCAGAGCTTCTTCGCCGACAACCCGGCCGAGCCGCAGGTGCAGTTCAAGCTGGAGCCTTACACCCTTGACCCGTCTGTCAGTCGCTCCGAGTTCAAGTTTGGCGACAAGACCATTGAATACCGTCACGGTCCGATCGTACCGGTGTCCTTCAAATGGCCTACAGATGCGGAAGACGGTCGCACCAGTCTGGTACTCGACAGAATGGTGGGTCGTCCGCTGGGGCTTGAGAAGAATACCGGTCCATGGTCGCTGTTCCGTCTGTTCGACCTGATGCAGACCGAATACCTGACCGGGCGCGACGTGTTGGTGCTCAAGGCTGACGTGGGTGGTTTGCGCGCCAACTACCTGTTGACCAGCCAGCGTACGCCGAACCCGTTTGACATGGGCGCACTGCGCACCTTCCGTATGCCGGGGCAGCTTTGATGCTGGCCAGCCCTTGGCGCAGCGCTGCGCGCACCGATGCCGGCAAGGTACGGGCGCGTAACGAAGATGCTTTTCTGGATTCCCCGCAGCATGGGCTGTGGGTGGTCGCGGATGGCATGGGCGGTCATCAGGGTGGCGATGTTGCCAGTCAGTTGATCGTCGCCAGCCTGGCGGAACTGCCTGTGCAGGAAGGCTTTGACGAACGCCTCAAGGGCATTCGTCAATGTCTGCACTGGCTCAACCGCCGTCTGGGTCAGGAATTGACAGTCACCGCGGGTCGCCATGACAGCATCATGGGCAGCACGGTAGTGGCGCTGATGGTTGAGGGCAATCGCGCCGCCTGTATCTGGGCGGGCGATAGCCGTTGTTACTTATGGCGCGGACAGCGTCTGTACCAGCTGTCCAAAGACCACTCGCTGCAACAGCAACTGATCGACGAGGAGAAAATGAGCGTCGAACAGGCCAGAGCTCATCCTTCCGCGCACGCCTTGACGCGCGCGGTCGGTGCGGCAGAACAGTTGACCCTGGATGTATTGGAGCTTGAGGTATATCCCGGCGACGCATTTTTGCTGTGCAGCGATGGCCTGTATCAGGGACTTGGCAGCGATGCACTCGGTAGCGCCTTGAGCCTGACCGCGCCACAGGTGGCGCTGGAGCGCTTGTTCGATGGCGCCTTGCGTGGTTCTGCGCGAGACAATCTGACGGCCGTGGTGATCCGCAAATGACTGAACTCATGCGCCCGAACGACGACCTGCCGGTGAGCGAAGAGCAGGACAGCAACCTGACCTACTTCGCGTTTGCCAAATCACACAAGGCCGAATCTGTGCTGGCGCCGACCAAGGCCAGTATCGGTGAGATGCCCGACGTGCTGGCAGGTCGTTATCGTATCGAGCGACTACTCGGTGCCGGTGGCATGGGCGCGGTCTACCGGGCCAAGGACTTGCTGAGCGAACAGTTCGGCGAGCCTGATCCTTATGTTGCGCTGAAAATTCTCAGCGAAGAATTTGCCGAGTCGCCGGATGCAAGCGCCTTGCTTTACAGCGAGTTCGCCCTGACCCGACGCCTTCGTCACAACAACGTGCTGCGCTTGCACACGTTCGAAGTGGACACTAACTGCCAGCGGGCCTTCATCACCATGGAGCTCATGCGTGGGTTGACCTTGGACAAACTGCTATGCGAACGGCCTTTGGGCCTGCCGTGGAAAGAATTGCGTGACATTGCACTGGCGCTGCTCGACGCACTGGCTTATGCCCATGCCCGCGGCGTGTTGCATGGCGACATGAAGCCCAGCAATGTCATGCTCAGCGAAGAAGGCGTGCGCCTGTTCGACTTTGGCCTTGGCCAGGCCGAGGAGGGCGTAATGCCGGGCCTGCCTCACCTGAGTCGCGACCGTTTCAACGCTTGGACTCCGGGCTATGCAGCCCCGGAATTGCTGGAAGGCCAGGCACTTTCAGCCAGCGCCGATGTGTATGGCGTTGCCTGTGTGATTTTTGAACTGTCGGGAGGCAAGCACCCGTTTCGCCGCTTGCCGTCGACCCAGGCGCGTGACGAGCGTCTTGAGCGTGAGTTGAAGGCACCCAGGAATTTACCGAAACACTGCTGGCCCGCTTTGCGGTCGGCACTGACATTCGATGCACAGGATCGCAAGATCACTGCCAAACAACTGCGTGACGCTTTCGCCGCCACCTCGTCCAGGCTGCAACGCTTGATACCTTGGTGTAACGGATGACGACCGAACAGGGAGCAAACAATGTTCAATCCTTCTAACGAAACGCACTTCAGTCTGACCGTCAAAGATTTTTCAGGCGACCTGCAAGTGTTGTCGTTTACAGGCACTGAAAGCATCAGCCAACCGTTTCGGTTCGACCTGGAACTGGTCAGCGAAAACCCCGACATCGATCTGGAGACGCTTCTGCACAAGCAGGCATTTCTGGCGTTCGATCCACAGGGGAATGGCATCCACGGGCAGATCTACCGCATCGCCCAAGGCGACGCGGGCAAGCGTCTGACGCGTTACACCCTGTCGTTGGTGCCGCAGTTGCAGTACCTGCATCACCGGACCAACCAGCGCATCTATCAGCAGATGTCGGCGCAGCAAATCATCGCGCTGATCCTGGAAGAGCATGGAATCAAGGGCAACGGCTACAGCTTTCAGCTCGGCCAGCCATGCCCGGCGCGCGATTACTGCGTGCAGTACGATGAAACCGATCTGCACTTCGTCCAGCGGCTGTGCGAGGAAGAGGGGGTTCACTACCACTTCCAGCACAGCCAGGAAGGGCATGTGCTGGTCTTCGGCGACGATCAAACGGTCTTCCCCAAGCTGAGTGGGCCCACGGCTTATGTGCAAGGCAGCGGCCTGGTCGCTGACGTGCCGGTGATAAAGGGATTCCAACTGCGTCTGGAAACCCGAACCAGTCGCATCACCCGTCGCGACTACGACTTTGAAAAACCCAACCTGCAACTCGAAGCGGCCTACAAGCCTGCTGGCGACAGCACTGAGCCAGACCTGGAAGACTACGACTACCCAGGCCGCTTCCTGGATCGTGCGCGGGGTAAATTCCTCAGCCAGCGCGCCCTTGAGCGCCATCGCGCCGACTATCAGCAAGCCGAAGGCTGGGGCGATCAGACCACGCTCAAGAGCGGGCATTTTCTTCCGTTATCCGAGCACCCACGCGCGGAGTGGAACGACTTGTGGCTGCTGACCGAGATCGTCCATGAAGGCAAGCAGCCGCAAGTGTTGGAAGAGTCGGTGACCAGCGACACCACCAACAACAAGGACGACTTCCACCACGGCTATCGCAACCGATTCCTGGCAACCCCGTGGGCAGTCTTTTATCGCCCGGCACTGCAACACCCCAAGCCTCGCGTGCTCGGCAGCCAGACCGCCGTGGTCACCGGGCCCAAGGGTGAAGAGATTCACTGCGACCAGTATGGCCGTGTGAAGGTCCAGTTCTTCTGGGACCGCGAAGGCCTGGCCGATGACAAGACCAGTTGCTGGCTACGCGTTTCCAGCAGTTGGGCGGGCGATCGCTACGGCGGCATCAGCATCCCGCGCGTAGGGATGGAAGTGCTGGTGTCATTCCTTGAGGGCGACCCGGACCAACCGCTGGTGACCGGCTGCCTGTATCACAAGGAAAACCAGGTTCCGTACCCGCTGCCGACCAACAAGACCCGCACGGTATTCAAGACCTTCAGCTCCCCTGGCGGTGGGGGCTACAACGAACTGCGCATCGAAGATAAAAAAGGGGCGGAACAGATCTTCATCCATGCCCAGCGGGACTGGGACGAGAACATCGAAAACGACCAGAAAATCCGCGTCGGCAACGAACGCCACGACACGGTCGAAAAGAACACCTACACCGAGCTGAAAGCCGAAGAACACCGCACCACCCACGCCGACCGCAAGACCGAAGTGCGCATGGACGACCACCTGACCGTCGCGCAGAACCAGCACGTGAAACTAGGCACCGCGCAACTGACCAGCGCAGGCACCGAGATTCACCTGAAGGCCGGCGAAAAGATCGTCATCGAGGCAGGCGTGGAGCTCACCGTGAAAGCGGGCGGGAGCTTCATCAAGCTCGACGCGGGCGGGATAACCATGATCGGCCCGATCGCGAAGGTCAACGCTGGAGGCTCCGCCGGAACCGGCACCGGGATAGGCATCAAGCCGCCCAGGTTGCCGGGGGTTGTGGATAAAGATAAGGCGGGGAGTTTGATGGATCCGGCGTTGGTGAATGCTCCGCCTGAGAAGGTTGAACCGAAGGCTTTTTTTGCGTTTTCTGAATAAGGATAAACTCATGATTAACACTAATTCACAGTCGACGCTGAGACGCTTAAAACTGACCTTTTCTGTTTTAGCGCTGGTCACTATAAGTGCATGTTCTAATACCACGTTGGAAGAACAATTCCGTGGAATCGAAGCTTGCCAGATCAAGAATATCTACCTTGATCCTGTGACGAAGAAAGCCAGCGGTGCGTATTTTACTGAACGAAAGCTAGAGCCTTGCAGAGTCGATGAGGCTGCTTTTTACTGCGTAAATGATACGTTCTATGGATTGGCAGTAAATCAAATAGCCATACCCTATAAAGGACCATTTAGTGTTCATGCTATATATTTAAAAGACAGCCCTGCGACCGTTGAGGCTACACTTAAAGCTAAATTTACGAATATTAAGCTCAATCAAAAAGACGGTATGTCGCCTGTTTTAATAGCAAATCCGAAGCAACAAGGAAGTTCAGTTTTCTACTGTGATGAGTACAGTGAGTAATAATATGGAACTCTATAATCCAGGTGCATCTTTTCGTTATACAAGCGAGTGGAATCCTACACGTACTCACCCTGTCAGTGGAGAGGTTCGTCCGCATAGAGGCGAGGACTGGGGCGCTCCCGTAGGCACATCTATCCCCGCAGCTGGCGCCGGGAAGGTGGTCTACAAAGGCGTTATGGCTGGATACGGGAATCTGGTAGTCCTAGAGCACGCTAACGGCACAGAAATTGTTCACACCCTATATGCGCATATGAGCGCGCCATCTCCACTAGCATTGGGGGCATCCGTTGCCAAAGGAGCAACCGTTGGCCCTTGCGGAAATACCGGTATAGGGACAGGCGCGCATTTACATTTTGAAGTACTGAGAAACGGAACTAAAGGCCAGCCAAATCTAGCACGCGGACATGCGACAGTTGATCCTCGCGGATTCGACATTTCGAACTTGGCCAATCCGGATGGCGTCAGTCCAGCTGCCCCCGCGCCTGCTGAAACCGTAGCGGCGAGCGGCACTTGGCAATTTCCCATTCGCAAGGCGGGAGGAGCGCAGTACAAGGACGCGGAAGAACTGTTTGCCGCTCTGGAGAAAGAAACGTCAGGCCATTATCTCTTGGGTAGTCACAAGTTCTGGCACGGCGGCATCCACATCACCGATCAGAGTTCCCCGCAATGTGTGCGAGAAGAGCCCGTTCGCTGCATAGGCAACGGCGTGGTGGTCGCCTACCGTCTGA
Source organism: Pseudomonas syringae pv. coryli str. NCPPB 4273 (assembly GCF_000972175.1). Classification (NCBI taxonomy): domain Bacteria; kingdom Pseudomonadati; phylum Pseudomonadota; class Gammaproteobacteria; order Pseudomonadales; family Pseudomonadaceae; genus Pseudomonas; species Pseudomonas syringae pv. coryli. The sequence goes on from NZ_AWQP01000043.1 coordinate 64,903, forward strand.
ACAAAGATTATCTGACAAGCGAATTTGCCGGTGCCGAAGCAACGCAATCCCTGAAATACTCCAATTCGTTCTGTCTTGTGCGCCATGACTATAAGTCACCCGCCAACACTGAGGTGCAGCCTGGCACCAGCAACGAACTGACGTTTTACAGCCTGTACATGCACTTGCTGCCGTTTGACCGATACCCGGTTTCCCAAGATGAAATACCGGCTCTAAGAATCAAGATGATTGCGAGCGGCTTCAGGGCGAGAAGTGACATCAAAGGCGCTCCCGATTGCCAGGAATATGGAGCCATCTCCGCGGGTGCCGAAATTGAAATTCTGGAAGAACACGCTGATCGTGTTCATGCGAAAGGTAAACTCATAAAAGGTACAGTTGGCGGGCGCACCGAAGGGCAGGAGTTCTGGTTTGCCTACAAACAGAACGGTACTTCCTACCCCAAATCGGATGGCACGCCCAGCTGGCAAGAAGTCGTCCCGCCAGAGAGAACCAAGCCCGGATACTGGAAAGGAAAAGTCAGAGCGGTCGTCACCGCCAGCGGACTGACCCTCCGCCACCCGCCGGCGACACTCACTCACGGTGCGGCGGCGGGGCAGCCCATAAGCGCGGCAACGACACAGAGTTCAAATCAGGGCCTGGTGCTATGCACGAACAGTACGATCGAGTTCGATAGCGCAAAAGTGCTCAATCTCAAGATCGGAACCAAGACGTTACGAATGGCTGAATGTACGTTTATTCCAAGCACTTCAGGTCCGACGACGGGGTTGAAGGGCCATTCCTTGCCAGTGCCGTCTTCTTTCTGGGCTTGCGTGGAGGATGTCTCCCCCAACCGCTTTGTTCAGTGGCAAGCGCTGACGCCTACTGTTTTCGATGCAGTCGTTCCAATGGAGACAGCCATCAAGGCGGGAGATCCAATTGGCTATTTAGGGCTGAACGAGAACATAGCAGGACCAACGGGTGGGGTTTCCAGCAAGTATCAGGTGCACGTGGAGGTCTTTTCGGCTGATCCTAGAATAGAGGATTTTTTGAAGAATAAGGCTGGTGTGAAGGAGGGTAAGCAATATATCTACCTGACGGCCGATACCAAGCTAAATAAGAAGGCTCCTGAAACCGGTCAGATCGATTTGAAAAAAGAGCATGTGGTTGATCTGGCTAAAGCCACCCCGTTTAAAGATACTGTTGAGTGGTACGAGGTTTCTGTATTGGATGAAACTGTGACTAAAACGGGGCTCATTAAAAAAAGTGAAGCCAAGTTTATTTCGCAGCATGATTGGGAAAAGTTAGGCTTCCGAATTGTAAAAGAAGAAAACGTCAACGCTGACGGCTTTTTAGATCCTGACGACATGCCAGCGTTTTTTAAAGAGCTTTACACAAGCTTGGACAAGCTGGGTAATTCCGATGGGAAAGTCACATCAGATGATCTCACACAGGCGCTAAAAAATAGCGAGCTTAGAGACCAGTGGTCAAAGCTGGTTGCTTATCATCCTACAGAGTGGAAAGACAGCGCCGATAGTCCAAAGTGGGCTCGTTTGCCTGATTTGTTAAAAGATAGCCCGAACGTACTGGAACACGAAAAAAAGCGTATCGACAGTCTGGTTTTTTGGAAAGATATCGGTTCGCAGTCAGGGCCTTTTAATGAAGGTATTCTATGGCATTTTCATCCGGTTTCCTTCGTGAGCAACATCCTCTCGACCAGCTGTATTCCCTTAGATAAAGCTAAAGAGATCGCACTATTAGTCTCGTCAGGATACGAGGGAAAGAGCAAGCTTGATTATGAGGCGTTGGCTGACAACTTCGACGGGCAAGGTATGTCATTTGGAATAATTCAATGGAACTTCGGTCAGGGGACGCTGGGTCCGGTTTTGCTAGAAATGAGAGCGGCAAATCAAGCCGTTTTCGATAGCTGTTTTGGGATAAATATGAACTTTCAGGTTTTGATCAACTCTATAGTTTCCGCCAATAAAACAGATCAAATGAACTGGGCTATTGGAGTTATCGCTAATAATAGGGCTGGCTGGAAGTCAGCTTTCAAAAAGATAGGGGAGGTTGAGGCGTTTCAGAAGATACAACTCAATCATGCGGCAAAGTACAATAGTAACATAGTGTCATGTGTGAAGCTTATGCGTGAGCTTGCACCCCATTTGATGGTGAAGGTAGAGCTGAGAACATACTGCGCGCTGTATGACCTATGTGTCCAGCAAAATAACTTGACGAAGGCCGAAGAGCTTATTAGGTCCGAGTTTTCCGGCGCCAATGTAACTAGCCAAAAAGAACTGCTGGTTTTTGTATGCAAAAAAAGAGCGGAAAAAGCCTCCATGAAATATCGCGCTGATGCTTTCAGTCGACGTATGGGTATTATTACAGGGCAAACATATTCCGTGAGTATGAGTGGCGAGACCTCTGCGCGCGCAAACTCGAATTACCATATGATAACCGAAGGGCACGTCTGTGATTTCTAAAAAAGCATTATTTGCTGTGATTTTTATGTTCGCCACTTCCGTATGGGCAGATAAAAATAGAGTTGTGTGTGACCCGGATAGTAATTTTTGTTCTATTCAAGTTGAAAGAAATTATTGTGGCGATGGCGAAATCTCTAAATCGAGATGGAACATGTTAAGTGGGGAGTATGTACTAAGCTGCGAGTGTGACTGCACTGCACAAGAGAACCACTTTTGGATTGTAAATTCAAGTGGGGATGTGAAGTCTCTTGATGCAAGCAAGATATTGAGTTCGATAGATTTAAATAAAAATAAGCAAGGTATACCTGATACTTTCGGAGTGGTTCCTTTTTGCAGCGCAGAGAACTCTAGTTCGAATGTGCTTGTTTTTCTTGAAAAGCTACCAAGTAATAAATCTGCTAGCGCACCATACTGCTATTCACAGATGAAGCAAGAATCGGCAGAGCTATGTATAACTGAAGAATGTTTGGAAAAGAAAAGAGTTGCTATTGATATCGGAAAAAAATACAAGCAACAGTTTTTACTTGAGTTTAAAAATTCTACCTCTCGCCTATATAAAGAAAAATTAAGGTTTGCCGATTTTCCGAAGAGGGTTTTTGTGGAATCTTATCTGGATAATTATGGATATTCAAAAGATGATCAGCAGCTGCTTAATGATGTAGCCTATTTCTGGCAGCAGGCTAATTTCAATAGTGATGCAATATGGTTACTTGAGAAGGTGATTGATAATAATCCCGAAAGAGTCGTCGCTTATCTGAATCTAGCAGATGCATATTGGTCCGAAGGCGACAAGAAAACTGCACAAAAAAACTACAATATCTATATCGGCATTATGACTAAGCAGGGTAAGCAACAAAAAATTCCTAGTCGAGTGATGGCACGCTATAACTCGAATTAATAGCGCGTTTCAATTTCAGTCTGAGGCCCTGATATGTCTGTCTTCCCCAAGCTGAGTAAGCCCACGGCTTATGTGCAAGGCAGCGGCCTGGTCGCTGACGTTCCGGTCATCAATGGATTCCAGCTGCGTCTGGAACCCCGCACAGGCGGTGTGACCCGACGCGACTACGACTCGGCGACCTGCTATCTGGGCGTTACGGAGCAAGATTCTGCAGAGGCCGCTTTTGTTGCTGTGGCAATCAGCTGGTGTAACCTGACACGCCGTCTCGAAAGTCAGTAAGATCAAGGAGACAATGAAATGAGGCTTTCTAAAGCGTGGATGGCTCTAGTAATTTTTTTCTCGTCACAAGCTTTCGCCCAATTTGAATACGTACTCATCAAACAAGGAGTAACGCAAAACATAAGAGCTGAGTGTATTGGTAATAAAAATAGCCTGCGGTTTGAAAGTGGAAGTATTGGGGTGGTTAAAGACTCTGGGGAGGTTTATGGCTTAGATATGGAAAAGCAAGAGGGTGATCTGTTTGCTTATTATGGCTCCGTAGGAAAAGAAGAACCTTGCATTGTTGCGCTTAAGTATGCAGAAAACTCTGTTAATGAAAGTTATTACCTGTTCGTTTTTGACCAAAAAACAGATAAATTTAAAAAGTCAGTCGTGCGTGCGATAGGGAGCCCGGACTTTGTCTCTGAAAAAATATTAAGTAGCTACAATGATGGTCCCATCAAGCACGATGACGCTGTTTGCTATTCTCGTATAAAAAAAGATTATTATTTTTGCGAGAAAAGAACGCAGTTTTCAGAGCGCTTGCAAAAACTTGAAATTTGCAATGAAATATCTTGTTCCGAGCCAAAGATTGTTAAGGAAAACACGATGGAGCAGGCACGCGCGCGCGTGGTTGTAGGAAAGTCATATTTTTTTAATAGAAGTGGTTCTTCTAGTTTTGTTAAAAGAAAGGCTTATCTTGTAAAGGGCGATATTGTAGAGTTGCAAGACTATTATAGTGATGGTAATGCCTCCTACTTTAATGTGGTCTATTCGGGAAGCAAAAAAACTACCGGTTGGGTCTTTGAAGAGTCCGTGTTGTCGCTAGAGGCTGGAAATTTTTCGGCTGCAGTAAGTCAAGACAAGGCCACGTTATATTTTAATTCGTCGGAAGGCTCGCGAAGCAACGGCCATCTGATCAAGGGTGACCGTGTGCGTATTTCTGGAACATCGTTCTGGCTACTTGGAGATTAGATACGAAAGCAAAAAGGAGCTATTTTGCATCAATGGATCAAATTGTCTTCGGTAATATAGTATTTTTTATAATTCGTACTGGCAGGAGATGGCAGATGGTGTCGTTAACCGCAGCAAAGAAATTGTTTATGGGGTTATGTATTCTGAACTTGACGGGTGTTGCGTTCGCTGACAACGACTGTAATGTCAGCGGAGTATCCAATCCGGATATTATCACGTGTAATCAAGCGTCCTATGCCCGGTTGGATAGAATATTGAACGCGCAATACAAGTCGTTGCTTTCTGAACTGGACTCGTCCTCCAGGTCCGAGCTGCTATCCACACAGAAGGTGTGGGTCAAGTTAAAAGAGGGATATTGTGACGACCTGAAGCACTCGGGTGCTGAGTCTTCGGTGGAAATTATTTCCTGTAAATCACAATTCACAAGCTTTCGCTTGAACGAAATTATTTATCTTCATACAGGCGTTGTGGGGGATGGGTTCTACAAAGCAGTTTCGATGGTAAGTAACAATGTAACATCCTTGGATTACGCCAAAGCTTTCCAATACGTTAGCGGGGACGGCGATTTTGGCGCATTATGGAAGGATTACGCAGGGAAGAATTGTGCCATGACGAATAAATTGTACAGTGAGTCGCTGAAAGACTGTATGGCGAGAATGAGATTTCAAACGCCTATTTATTAATATGACAATAGTGCCGCGTCAATAAATTGTATTCGAATGCTTTTGGGTCCGCTATGCTTAATCGGCGCTTCTTTATCAGATTTTTGAGTTTTTGCGATCACAGGGTGTTTGAATGTTTAATCGTGAAATTATGGCTGTGACCCTATCTCTTTCATGCTCCATGCTATGTCACGCGGACACGGATCCAGTCGATATTATCGGGATTGGCGGTAGCGCGCTGCATTTCAGTCATTTCAACGAAAAATTCGGCGGCTGGAGCCATGTGGAGTATACGTCACCCACACATCGTTTCTTTCTCTATGCACCACCCGATGGTATTGGCGATTCTGGGGTAAGCGTCGTAGCAGGATCGGATAACAGCATGGTATCGCCGGATCAAAAGAATGTTCTCATCCAGCGCACAATGCTCGGCTATGTCGAAGATCCACAGGGCAATCGTATTATTTCCGAGCAAACCTACTGCGATGCGATCGCTCTGGAGACCGGGTGCGCCAGAAATCTCGGTTCCGCGATTCAATGTGACGGAGAATGGGTTGGCAACGCGTGGAAAGACACTACAGGTCGTTTGATTGACTTTTCAAAACCAGGAACTTCGCCTCAGGAGGTTAGAAATCAGGCGTCAACATTGTCCTCTGCCAAGTCCCGCGCGCTTTCGCTGAGCGACACGCTGTTTATGGGTGTTCCTTCATACATGGCGTGCTATCCGGTAAAGGAAAATATTGCGGCTTACAATGATCTTGGTTTCTACTTCGCGGAAGGTGGGGAGCATCTCTGGGCCATGCAGGTCTATGAGAAATTATTGGATCTGGCTCAGGAAAGGATTCCTCTGCAGCTTAATATCGCGGACTCGCTCTGGGCGTTGGGGCAGCGCAACGATGCTAAATCTCACTACGCAATTTACCGTGATGCCATGCTGAAAAAAGGCTCTGTGAACAAGATTCCGAATCGTGTCCAGCTGCGGTTGAAATAAGCGCTAAGCAGTTCGCTTGGCAGACGAGCCATTACCCAGCAATGAAGACCAAAAAATTGGGCAGACAATCCCGCAACAAGCCAGGCCCTCTCGACCCAAAACTGATGTATTTCTACGCCCCGCACAACTTTCGCGCCCGCTATTTCCCGATGTTCATGTTTTCCATCTTCATGTGCATATTTTCGCTGGCCATCACGACAAGCATCGTCACGCAGGCCTGGTTTGCTCATGACCGCGATGCTTCCATGGATACCCTCAGGCTCATGATGGGTACCAGTTTGATCATGTCAGCTGGCGGCATTTCGCTGGCAAGAGGGCGGCTGTGGGGGATGTGGGTGTTGGTGGCGTTGCTGGCGATCTGCCTGGCTACGGTGCTGGTGATCTGGGCTTTGCCTGGTCGGCGTGTCGATGTGATCAGTTCGATATTGGGTGTGCTGTTTCCGTTGCTTGGCTTTTTGTCTCTGAACAGCAAGCGTCACCGGGAGATGCGTGAGCAGTTCCTGTTCAATCACGCTCACCGCAAGGCGCTGCGTGAAGAGTACAAACTCAGGGATGCGCGTAGGCACCATATCGAGAGTCGCAGGGCCATGCTGCGCGAGAGGAAGGCGAGCCGTCGATAGCCGGATGCTTTCCTGCAGACAACAAAAAACCCGCCGAAGCGGGTTTTTCCAAGACCATCCCGACTTCCTGTCGGACGCATCCGAGGCGATGGTCGATCATCCTTGATCCGGGTGAACTCCTGTTCACCCCTTGATGGATCCAATGCTACGGAGCGCGAGCTGGGTCGGAAATAGCCAAATTCCTCCAGCGCGTGTAAGCCTTTCGCTATACCTCGCGGGCTCAGCTTCGAACGGCCCTTTGAAGAGCGGGAAATCTGGCGTCAGGAAAAATCTTGAGGCGGTATGGCGCTGACGGCAAAAATCGCAGGCAATAAAAAACCCGCCGAAGCGGGTTTGTACCAAGACCATTCCAACTCCCTGTCGGCTGCCTTCCCGGCGATGGTCGATCGTCCCTGATCCTGGCGAACTCCTTGTTCGCCAGTTGTTGGATCCAATACTACGGCTCTGACGGCAGGTGCAAAATAGCCATTCGCTTCATTGCGTGTAAGCCTTTGGCTATACATGTGTCCGTTTTTGCGGATTCTCAGGTGCACGGCCATGCATCGGGAACGTAGAAAAAACCGGTGAAACTGCTGTGCCAGAGCGGCGCAGGCTTGTTTTCAAGGTGAGAAATTCGCGGTTACTTCACAATAGCGCTGCTGGGCGTTTTTACTGTCCTCGTCGCGGTTTCTGGCCGCGCGTTTGGTCCACTCTCGGCACTCTTCTCTGAAATTGACCTCCGCTGCCTTGCGACACTCGCGCCGTTCGAATGAACGAATAGCGAAGTTTTCGCAGACGCTGTCGCCATCGATCGTGTTGCCGTACACCCGCCACTGCGCGCGGTAGCGGTTTCTGCCGTCCGCTTCGCGGATGGAGGCCGTCGCTACGCTGTAAGGCCTGGAAGAACGCGCAGAGTTGCGTGAAGCATTTGCCTTGAAATCGGCCATGTAGTCGGCAGACACCATGCCTGTTGCCGGTTCTGACTGAGCGGGGCGTGGAGCCTGGCCGAATCGACAGTTCGCTACCGCCTCATCGATGACGTTGCCGTTTTTCATGCAGTCATCCAAGGGCTGCACAGGGGCGGGCGGCGCTACAGTGGCCGCGATCGGCACAAGCTCTGCGGTTTTTCGAATGTGTGCGGGCGCAGGATCGGCGGCGGCTGCGGGCTGCGCCTCGGCCTCGACTGTCCGGGTTTCAGGTATGGACTGCACAACAGGCGGTACTGTCAGCGCTTTGGGGCCTCTCGCGTGTGAGGTGATCAGTCCGGCCACGCAGGCTGCAGCAATAAGGCACGCCAGCCACAGGCCATAAGGGCGTGAGCGGCGAGGCGCATCGACGCGCTTGCGGCGTGGATGCGAGCCCAGCACCACATCGACCTGACCGGGCACGAGGCGCTGAATGCGGATGATCCCGTCGTCCTCGGGTTGCTGTAGGGAATCCATTCCTGCTCCTGATCAAGCGATGTTCGGTGGTGATATTACAATGATATCGGCCGGTGGGTAGAGTTTCTGCAACGCTTTGGTGCTATGTGCATCCGGCCTGGCGCGTTAAGGTTGAGGCCGTTTTTTGACTGATGGATGGACCGCGAATGCACCAGCGTCTCGAACAGGTATTCGGCTACACACAGTTCCGGCCGGGGCAGGAGGCTGCCATCAGTGCGGTACTGGCCGGACGCTCGGCTGCGGCGATCTTTCCGACTGGCTCGGGCAAGTCGCTATGTTACCAATTGCCTGCCCTGATGTTGCCGCATTTGACGCTGGTGGTGTCGCCGTTGCTGGCGCTGATTCAGGATCAGCTTGCCTTCCTGCACCGCCATGGCATTTCGGCGGCGAGCATTGATTCTGCGCAGAGCCGCGACGAGATCGCTGACGTGATGGCGCGCGCACGTTCCGGCGAGCTGAAGATTCTGATGATCTCGGTCGAGCGCTTGAAGAACGAGCGCTTCCGCAATTTCATCGCTCAAGTGCCGATTTCCTTGCTGGTGGTCGACGAAGCGCACTGCATTTCGGAGTGGGGGTATAACTTCCGCCCCGACTACCTGAAACTGCCGGACTACCAGCGCGAATTCAATATTCCCCAGACATTGCTGCTGACCGCCACGGCGACCCCGCAAGTCATCATCGACATGCAGGACAAATTCGCCATTGCCCCCGAGGATGTCATCACCACCGGTTTCTACCGCGCCAACCTGCACCTGTGGGTCAAGCCGGTCAGCGGACGAGACAAGCGACGCCGGCTGGTGGAGTGGCTCAACGAGCGTCGCGGGCAACCGACCATCGTTTACGTGACCCTGCAAAAGACCGCCGAACATATCGCCGCGCACCTGGAGCAGCATGGCCTGCCCTCCAGCGCCTACCATGCCGGGCTGCCCAACGATCAGCGCGAGTCGATCCAGAAGCAGTTCATGGGCGGCCATTTGAACTGCATCGTGGCAACCATCGCGTTCGGGATGGGCATCGACAAAAGCGACATTCGCAACGTGGTGCATTTCGACCTGCCCAAATCCATCGAGAACTACAGCCAGGAAATCGGTCGGGCAGGGCGCGATGGTGCTGCTTCGGATTGTCTGGTGCTGGCCAACCGCGACAGCCTCAACGTGCTGGAGAACTTCGTGTATGGCGATACGCCGGAGCGCGAGGGGATTGCCCGTGTGCTGGAAGACCTGCTCGGGGCGCGTCATGACGGGCAGTGGGAATTTCTGCTCGGGCCGCTCGCCGACCTCAGCAACATTCGTCAATTGCCGTTGAAGACCCTGCTGGTGCAACTGGAGCTGCGCGGGATCATTGCGCCGCGCTACGCGTATTTTGCCGAGTACCGCTTCAAGTTTCTGCTCCAGCCGCAAGACCTGATGGCGCGTTTCGAAGGGGAGCGACGCGAGTTCGTTCAGGCCCTGATCGACACCTCAAACCGGGCACGGACCTGGGCCACCGTCGATTTCGAGGCGATGTACCAGCAATACGGCGCCGAGCGCGGGCGGGTGGTCAAGGCGCTGGATTACTTTCAGGAAAAAGGCTGGATCGAGCTTGAAAGCAAACAGATGACCGAGGTCTACAGCCTGTTGCGCAGCGACTTTGATGCACAGGCCCTGAGCGTCGAATTGCACGATTATTTCGCTCATCACGAAGCCACTGAAGTTGCGCGCATTCACACCATGCTGGACGTGTTCGCCAGTGACCAGTGCCTGACCCATCGGCTGGCGCGGTACTTCGGTGATCACAATGCGCCTGAGCGTTGCGGGCATTGCTCGGTCTGCCTTGGCGAAGTCGCCCACCTGCCCGAACCACCCGCGCTGGAGCCCTTGGCGAATCGGGACTTTCAGCAACTGTGCAGCGAGTTTATCCACAAGCACCAGGACTACACCGGCCAGCGGCCCAGCGCTGACTGCCTGACGCGTTTTCTGTGCGGCATCAGCGTGCCGCTGTTCACCAAGCTCAAAGCCCGCGCCACCACCGGTTTTGCCGTGCTGGAGGACTATCCGTACGCACAGGTGAGGACGTGGGTGCAGGCGATGGCTGGCAACTGACTACGCGTACAAAGTGATCTGACCAAGGGGGCGATGCTCTGCATCCAGTCCTGAGCCTGCGTTGCGACAGACAAATGAAAACCGGCCGCTCAAGAGCGGCCGGTTTTTTGTGCTTCAGCAACTGACGGTGGTATCAGTCACGATGACGGCGATGGCCGTGGTGCTTCGGGCGATGGCCATGGTCACGGCCACCACGATAACGACGATCGTCGCTGCGGCTTTCGTTGCCCATGTAGTTGCCGAGTGCAGCACCGCCGCCGCCACCTACCGCCGAGCCGACCAGGCTGCCGGTGTTGCCGCCGACGCTGCGACCCAGCACGTTACCGCCCGCTGCGCCCAGACCGCCGCCAATGGCTGCTTCTGTGCGGTTGCGACGATCTGCGCCTACAGCGCCACCGGCTGCGCCGCCGACACCCGCGCCAATTGCTGAACCAGTGCTGCCGCCGACCTGCTGGCCGACGACCGAACCGAGTACCCCACCCAATGCTCCGCCTACGCCTGACTCGAGGTTGCCTGCAGACGCTGCACCGCCGATCAAGGTAAGAGACAACAACAGTATCGAGGAATACTTCATGTATGGAATCTCATAGGGATGACGCCGCGATCTTGGTGTCAAGTGAAGAATGTAGCAATGCAATTCCGACGAGTAACACGATTGCCACACAAACTGCTAAGTTATTGTTTTGGCTAAGGAACTTAAGTCGAAAAAGAGAGTCTGAGGTTACTTGCAAAAGGCCCGCTTCCAGTGAAGCGGGCCTTTTTTGTGGGCGTCTTTCAGGGACGTCAGAGGATGCGTGCCGACTCTGCCGAGCGCTCGAGGCGAATGGCAACGAACTTCGATGTCGGCGTGCTGCTGCCATCACCCACGCTTTCCAGAGGCACCAGCGGGTTGACCTCTGGGTAGTAGGCGGCAGCCTGACCGGCCGGAATATCGAACGGCAACAACGTGAAGCCTTTGACGCGGCGCTCGCGGTTATCACTCCAGATCGAAATCAGGTCCGCCTTCTGCCCCGGCTGGAAGCCGAGACGGATGATGTCGGCTTCGTTGACGAACAGCACGTCACGCTGACCTTTAACGCCGCGATAACGGTCATCCAGGCCATAGATAGTGGTGTTGTACTGATCGTGCGAGCGCATCGATTGCATGATCAGGTCCGGGATCTGCCCGGTGGAGCTGACGTGTTCATTGATCAGAGTCAGCGGCAGCGCGTTGGACTTAAAGTTGGCGCGGGTCGACGCAGTGTTCCAGCGACGTGCGCCAGCAGCGTTACCCAGATAGAAGCCGCCCGGGTGCTTGACGCGTTCGTTGAAATCCTTGAAGCCGGGGATGGTGTCGGCGATCAGGTCACGAATACGGTTGTAGTCCTCGACCAGCCACAACCAGTCCACAGGCGCCTTGCCCAGCGTAGCGTTGGCGATACCGGCTATGATCGCAGGCTCGGAACGCATTTGCTTCGACGACGGCTTCAACTGACCGTTGGAGGCGTGGACCATGCTGAACGAGTCTTCCACGGTGACGGCTTGTGGGCCGTTGGCCTGGATGTCGATGTCGGTACGGCCGAAGCACGGCAGGATCAGCGCGTCCTTGCCGTGGAACAGGTGACTGCGGTTCAGCTTGGTGCTGATCTGTACGGTCAGGTCACAATTGCTGAGGGCTTCGGCAGTGCGATGGCTGTCCGGTGTGGCTTGAGCGAAGTTGCCGCCCAGTGCGATGAACACCTTGGCGCGACCTTCGGCCATGGCGTGAATGGCTTCGACGACGTTGTGGCCGTTTTCGCGGGGTACTTTGAACTGGAAGCGTTTTTCCAGGGCATCGAGCAGGAATACCGGTGGGCGCTCGTTGATGCCCATGGTGCGGTCACCCTGCACGTTGCTGTGACCGCGCACCGGGCACAGGCCGGCACCCGGACGACCGATGTTGCCGCGCAGCAGCATCAGGTTGGCGATTTCCTGGATGGTCGGCACCGAGTGGCGGTGCTGGGTAATCCCCATCGCCCAGCACATGATTACGTTCTTGCCCTTGGCGTACATGCGTGCCGACTGTTCGATGTCGCTCAGCGGCAGGCCGGACTGCTCGACGATGGCGTCCCAGGACGTGTCATCGATGGCGGCCAGGTATTCGAGTACACCTTCGGTGTGTTCGTTGAGGAACGCATGATCGAACACCGAAGGGGCGTTGTTGGCCTGCGCCTCGCGCTCCCATTGCAGCAGGAACTTGGCCATGCCGCGCAACAGCGCCATGTCGCCACCCAGGGCAGGGCGGAAGTAGGCGGTGTTGGTCGGGCGGTCGCCGTTGGTGAGCATTTCGACCGGGTGCTGCGGATGCTGGAAACGCTCCAGGCCGCGCTCTTTGAGCGGGTTCACGCAAACTACCTGGGCGCCGCGCTGGACCGCTTCACGCAAAGGCTCGAGCATGCGCGGGTGGTTGGTGCCGGGGTTCTGGCCGAGGACGAAGATGGCATCGGCGTGTTCGAAATCCTCGAAGGTCACGGTGCCCTTGCCGACGCCGACGCTTTGCGACAGTGCTACGCCGCTGGCCTCGTGGCACATGTTCGAGCAGTCCGGGAAGTTGTTGGTGCCGTAGGCGCGCACGAACAGCTGATACAGGTACGCCGCTTCGTTGCTGGCGCGACCCGAGGTGTAGAACTCGGCCATGTTCGGGCTGGGCAGGTTCTTCAGATGCTTGGCGATCAGCGCAAACGCGTTGTCCCAGCTGATCGGCTTGTAACGGTCGGTTTCCGCGTCATAAGTCATCGGCTCGGTCAGGCGACCCTGATACTCGAGCCAGTAATCACTCTGCTCCATCAACGAGCTGACGCTGTAGCGGGCGAAGAAGGCCGGGTCGACACGGCGCTTGGTCGCTTCCCAGTTCACCGCCTTGGCGCCGTTCTCGCAGAACTTGACCATGCCGCTTTCCGGCGAATCACCCCAGGCGCAGCCCGGGCAGTCGAAACCGCCGTTCTGGTTGGTCTTGAGCATCATGCGCAGGTTCTTCAGCGCGTTGTCACTGCCCAGCCAGTGTTGCGTCACGCTGATCAGTGCGCCCCATCCGCCTGCCGCACCTTTGTACGGCTTGTAGCGAGGGGTTGGTGTCTTGTCGGCTTGATGATGAGTGCTCACGCTTGAATCTCCATCGCAGGGCTATAGACCCGCGGCGCACTGTGCTGCGGCAGGTGAATTAAATTGAGGTTATGACGGCGGGCCCATTGCAGGGCCAGGCCGGTGGGCGACGACAGGCTGACCAGGGTCTGGATGCCGGCGCGCAATACTTTCTGAATCAGTTCCAGGCTGCAGCGGCTGGTCACGATGGCGACGCCGCCGGCCAGGGGGATGTCCTGGCGGATTAAGGCGCCGATCAGTTTGTCCAGCGCGTTGTGGCGGCCGATGTCTTCACGGCCCAGCAGCAACTGGCCGTTGCCGTCCATGAACACCGCCGCGTGCACAGCGCCGCAATGGCGGCCAAGCGGCTGGAACTCGCCGATGCGCTGACGCAGGCCTTCCAGCCATTCGATCGGTGGCAGGGGCGCGCCGGGCAGGGCCTTCAGATCAGGCAATGCCTGCTCGACGGCTTCAACGCCACACAGTCCGCAGCCGCTGGTGCCTGCCAGTTGCCGACGCTGCTGTTTGAGTTCCCAGAACGCGCGGCTGGCGATCTCGACCTCGGCCTGCATCGCCGAGCCGCAACCGCTGAGTTTGAAGTCGTAGATTTCGTCATGCGAGGCAATGATGCCGCTGCCCAGGCTGAAGCCGACGATAAAGTCTTCCAGATCGGTCGGGCTGACCAGCATGACCGCCTGGCTGATGCCGTTGTAGGCAATCGCCAGTGCCACTTCTTCGGCAAGTTCGTTGCGTGCAGAGGCCGTGCCCTCGAGATTCGAGTAGCTGTAGGACTGGCTTGCTTCGGGGGCTGGCGTAGCAAAGGACGCCGAGCTGACCTTGCGCGTAACGGGCATGGGCTGAAATACCGGCAGAATGACATCTGCAAGACTAGGCCCGTTATGTGAAATCGTCTAATCGCTAGTGCTGATGCCCCGATAGATGACGTCGATCAACGCCCTAGCGCGGTATTTCGGCTACCAGCGCAAAACAGGCTTCAGCCAGTGCCGAGCGCGGCGCACTGCGGCGCATGATCAACCCCAGCCGGGCCAAAGTCCGGGAGTCGGCAATCGGATGCAGGCGCAGATGCTCGGTGAGCGTTTCCAGTCCGCCATCCAGCGGCATGATCGCGCAGCAAAAACCGCCATGTACGGCTTGCAGCAACTGATGAACGGCATCGGTTTGTATCAGCGGGTTGGGTTGCAGGCCGCGGCTATGGAAGTTGTGATCGATCGACTGGCGAAAATGCATGCCGCTGGTCAGCATGCCCAGTGGCAGCTCGACCAGATCGGCCCAGCTCAAGGGATCGTCGCCAAACGAAAAGTGCCGACGGTCGTACAGCAGGCCCATGCGCGTGTCGTCCAGGGTCAGCGAATCGAAACGCTCGTTGTCCAGACGTTCCAGGTACGAGACGCCCAGGTCGATACGATTGCTTGCCAGTTGTTCCAGCACTTGCTCGGAGCTGAGTGACGACAGCTCGAAGCGCAGATTGGGGTGCAGCTGGTGCAGTCGGTGCAGCAATGGCAGCGGATCGAAGCTCGACAGCGGCACCACGCCCAGGCGCAGCGTCCCGACCAGATGACCGCGGCAGGCGGCCGCTTCAGCCTGCAGGCCGTCGTAGGCAGCCAGTACCGTGCGTGCCCAGGCCAATACGCGTTCGCCTGGTGCGGTGAAACCTTCGAAGCGCTGGCCGCGATTGACCAGTGGCAAGCCAAGCTCTTCTTCCAGATTGCGCAGGCGCATCGACAGCGTCGGCTGGGTGATGTTGCAGCGCGCAGCCGCCTGGCCGAAGTGCCTCGTCTCGTCGAGGGCGATCAGAAATTTAAGTTGCTTGATGTCCATGTTCACTCCGATGAGCCGTCCAGACAGCCGATTCTACGCGCTCAGGCTGAACGATGGTCGAGCTACGTTGGTCGGAAGCCTGCAGCCCTTGATTTACAAGGGCTACACTCATCACGCTATTCCTTAAACCTACTTACGGAGAACCAGAAAATGAGTCTGATCAGTTTCATCAAGGAAGCAGGCGAGAAAATTCTGGATGCACTTCTACCAGATAAAGCCAACGCCGATGAGTTGCTGAGAAAGCATATCTCCGAAGTCGGTCTGGGCAACCCCAATGTGCAGACCGAAGTCAACGGCAGCACTGTCACCGTGAAAGGCCAGGTCGCCAATCAGGAGGAGAGGGAAAAGATTGTCGTGACGCTGGGCAATATTCATGGCGTGGATAAAGTCGACGACCAGATGACTGTTGCGGGCGGCGAGACTTCTGAATCTGAATACGTCGAAGTGATGCCGGGCGACACCCTCAGCGCTATTTCCAAGCGCGTGTATCACGATGCCAACCAGTACCAGAAAATCTTTGAAGCCAACAAGCCGATGCTCAAGAGCGCTGACAAGATCTATCCAGGTCAGAAGCTGCGCATTCCGAAGTGATCTGAAGACGCTGCCCGCCTTTTCAGGCGGGCACATGGCGTTGCTTACAATCCCTTGCTCAGCTCCCGATAGTCGTCCACTGCGGCGAACTCTTCGGTGTCTTTCGGGCCTTTCTGGCTGTTGGGCTGGCTGACTGCCAGCAAATGAGCTACACCGAAGTGTCGAGCGCTGCGCAGGATCGGCAAGGTGTCGTCGATAAACAGACTGCGTGCCGGGTCGAACGCTGTTTCGGCCTTCAGGGCGTCCCAGAAATGCTGGCTTTCCTTGGGAAAGCCGTAATCGTGAGAGCTGATCAGGCGTTCGAAATAAGGCGCCAGCTCGATTCGCTCCATCTTCAGCGACAACGAATCACGGTGCGCATTGGTGATCATGATCACCCGCTTGCCGGCTTTTTGCAGGGCCGCCAGAAACGTCTCGGCGTCCGGGCGCAGCGCAATCATGTGGGCGATTTCGCGTTTCAGGTCGCGGACCGACAGGTTAAGCTCGGCGCTCCAGAAATCCAGGCAGTACCAGTTGAGCGTGCCCGCGTTGTTTTCGAACAGCGGTTTCAATTCCAGCCAGGCCATGGCGAAACTGACGCCGTGCAGTTCGGCGTAGCGCTGCGGCAGGTGCTGCATCCAGAAGTGTTCGTCGTAATGCAGGTCGAGCAACGTGCCGTCCATATCCAGCAGGACGGTATCGATTTCGCTCCAGGGCATGGAAAGCATTCTGGCCTCGTCAGGGGGTTGATAGCGGGTAAGCATATCCGACACAGACATCGGGAAAAGCTCGGTATAGTACCTCGTTCATGTAAAGGAGCCTGTCATGCGTCAGAAACCTACCGTACTTGCCCGCGCAATCGTCGCCAGTAGTCGTCTGTTCCGCGTTGAAGAGCTGCAATTGCGCTTTGCCAATGGCGTCGAGCGGACCTATGAGCGTCTGGCCAGCAAAGGCACGGGCCCTGGGGCGGTGATGATCGTGGCCATGCTCGATGCCGATCACGCTGTGCTGATCGAAGAATATTGCGGCGGCACCGATGCCTACGAGCTGTCCCTGCCCAAGGGCCTGATCGAGCCGGGCGAAGACGTGCTGGCGGCCGCCAACCGTGAACTCAAGGAAGAGGCCGGTTTCGGTGCGCGGGAGCTGGAACTGTTGACCGAGCTGTCGCTGTCCCCGGGCTACATGAGCCAGAAAATTCAGGTGGTGCTGGCCACCGACCTTTACGAAGAGCGGCTGGAAGGCGACGAGCCCGAGCCGATCCGGGTCGACCGGATCAACCTGCGCGAGTTGTCCAGCCTTGCCCAGAATGCCCAGTTCAGCGAAGGCCGGGCGCTGGCCGCGCTGTACCTCACACGTGACCTGCTGACCCAGCGTGGATTGTTCCAGCCATGACCGACTCGTTGCACAACCTGCCACATCCGCTGCTCGCCCCGGTGATTGAACTGACGCGACTGGCGGGCGAAGTGATCCTGCCGTTCTGGCGCGCCAATGTCACCGTGACCACCAAGACCGACGACTCGCCGGTGACCGCCGCTGATCTGGCCGCCCATCAGGTGTTGGTCGAGGGTTTGCAGGCGCTTGATCCGGACATTCATGTGCTCTCCGAAGAGGACGCTGACATCCCCTTCAGCGAGCGGGCAGGTTGGGAGCGCTGGTGGCTGGTCGATCCGCTGGACGGCACCAAGGAGTTCATCTCCGGCAGTGAAGAGTTCACCGTCAACGTCGCGCTGATCGAACGCGGCCGCGTGGTATTCGGCGTGGTGTCGATGCCCACCAATAACCGCTGCTACTTCGGCGGCGCCGGGCTGGGTGCCTGGCGCAGTGATAGCGTCGACCACATCCAGCCGATCGCAGTGCGCAACCAGCTTGGCGAAGGGCAGACCTTTACCGTGGTCGCCAGCCGCCGCCACTCCAGCCCGGAGCAGGAGCATTTGCTCGCTGGCCTGTCGAGCGGGCTGGGTCATTTGCAACTGACCAACATCGGCAGCTCACTGAAATTCTGCCTGCTGGCCGAGGGCGCCGCCGACTGCTACCCACGCTTGGCCCCGACCTCGCAATGGGACACCGCTGCGGCGCAGGGCGTGCTTGAAGGTGCAGGAGGCGAAGTGTTGCAACTGGACGGCCAGCCGTTCAGCTACCCGGCGCGCGAATCGCTGCTCAACCCGTTCTTCCTGGCCCTGCCGGCCAACGCCGAATGGCGCGACAAACTGCTGGTGCTGGCGCAGTCCTGAGGCCAGCTTCAAGGCCTCTGCCCGGCGAGCGTAGGCGAACCGGGCGACACTTCGCTTGCTCGCGAAGGCGATGGTTCAGGCGACGAATTTTTGCCGGTTGCACCGGCCTCTTCGCGAG
>NZ_AWQP01000044.1:0-5386 GCF_000972175.1 Pseudomonas syringae pv. coryli str. NCPPB 4273
CAAGATTGCTGGAGGCCTCCACTATGAAATCGCGTAGAGGCTTTGCTATTCAGCGTTTGATGAATGCAATGCGACAGGCTCATGCTGATGGTTGGTTTATCGTTTTTGACACTCTCACGTTGGCTGACGACCGATTAGAGGCGTTTTATGATAATCCCAATGCTTTGCGTGACTATTTTCGTGATATTGGTCGTATGGTTCTTGCTGCCGAGGGTCGCAAGGCTAATGATTCACACGCCGACTGCTATCAGTATTTTTGTGTGCCTGAGTATGGTACAGCTAATGGCCGTCTTCATTTCCATGCGGTGCACTTTATGCGGACACTTCCTACAGGTAGCGTTGACCCTAATTTTGGTCGTCGGGTACGCAATCGCCGCCAGTTAAATAGCTTGCAAAATACGTGGCCTTATGGTTACAGTATGCCCATCGCAGTTCGCTACACGCAGGACGCTTTTTCACGTTCTGGTTGGTTGTGGCCTGTTGATGCTAAAGGTGAGCCGCTTAAAGCTACCAGTTATATGGCTGTTGGTTTCTATGTGGCTAAATACGTTAACAAAAAGTCAGATATGGACCTTGCTGCTAAAGGTCTAGGAGCTAAAGAATGGAACAACTCACTAAAAACCAAGCTGTCGCTACTTCCCAAGAAGCTGTTCAGAATCAGAATGAGCCGCAACTTCGGGATGAAAATGCTCACAATGACAAATCTGTCCACGGAGTGCTTAATCCAACTTACCAAGCTGGGTTACGACGCGACGCCGTTCAACCAGATATTGAAGCAGAACGCAAAAAGAGAGATGAGATTGAGGCTGGGAAAAGTTACTGTAGCCGACGTTTTGGCGGCGCAACCTGTGACGACAAATCTGCTCAAATTTATGCGCGCTTCGATAAAAATGATTGGCGTATCCAACCTGCAGAGTTTTATCGCTTCCATGACGCAGAAGTTAACACTTTCGGATATTTCTGATGAGTCGAAAAATTATCTTGATAAAGCAGGAATTACTACTGCTTGTTTACGAATTAAATCGAAGTGGACTGCTGGCGGAAAATGAGAAAATTCGACCTATCCTTGCGCAGCTCGAGAAGCTCTTACTTTGCGACCTTTCGCCATCAACTAACGATTCTGTCAAAAACTGACGCGTTGGATGAGGAGAAGTGGCTTAATATGCTTGGCACGTTCGTCAAGGACTGGTTTAGATATGAGTCACATTTTGTTCATGGTAGAGATTCTCTTGTTGACATTTTAAAAGAGCGTGGATTACTATCTGAGTCCGATGCTGTTCAACCACTAATAGGTAAGAAATCATGAGTCAAGTTACTGAACAATCCGTACGTTTCCAGACCGCTTTGGCCTCTATTAAGCTCATTCAGGCTTCTGCCGTTTTGGATTTAACCGAAGATGATTTCGATTTTCTGACGAGTAACAAAGTTTGGATTGCTACTGACCGCTCTCGTGCTCGTCGCTGCGTTGAGGCTTGCGTTTATGGTACGCTGGACTTTGTAGGATACCCTCGCTTTCCTGCTCCTGTTGAGTTTATTGCTGCCGTCATTGCTTATTATGTTCATCCCGTCAACATTCAAACGGCCTGTCTCATCATGGAAGGCGCTGAATTTACGGAAAACATTATTAATGGCGTCGAGCGTCCGGTTAAAGCCGCTGAATTGTTCGCGTTTACCTTGCGTGTACGCGCAGGAAACACTGACGTTCTTACTGACGCAGAAGAAAACGTGCGTCAAAAATTACGTGCAGAAGGAGTGATGTAATGTCTAAAGGTAAAAAACGTTCTGGCGCTCGCCCTGGTCGTCCGCAGCCGTTGCGAGGTACTAAAGGCAAGCGTAAAGGCGCTCGTCTTTGGTATGTAGGTGGTCAACAATTTTAATTGCAGGGGCTTCGGCCCCTTACTTGAGGATAAATTATGTCTAATATTCAAACTGGCGCCGAGCGTATGCCGCATGACCTTTCCCATCTTGGCTTCCTTGCTGGTCAGATTGGTCGTCTTATTACCATTTCAACTACTCCGGTTATCGCTGGCGACTCCTTCGAGATGGACGCCGTTGGCGCTCTCCGTCTTTCTCCATTGCGTCGTGGCCTTGCTATTGACTCTACTGTAGACATTTTTACTTTTTATGTCCCTCATCGTCACGTTTATGGTGAACAGTGGATTAAGTTCATGAAGGATGGTGTTAATGCCACTCCTCTCCCGACTGTTAACACTACTGGTTATATTGACCATGCCGCTTTTCTTGGCACGATTAACCCTGATACCAATAAAATCCCTAAGCATTTGTTTCAGGGTTATTTGAATATCTATAACAACTATTTTAAAGCGCCGTGGATGCCTGACCGTACCGAGGCTAACCCTAATGAGCTTAATCAAGATGATGCTCGTTATGGTTTCCGTTGCTGCCATCTCAAAAACATTTGGACTGCTCCGCTTCCTCCTGAGACTGAGCTTTCTCGCCAAATGACGACTTCTACCACATCTATTGACATTATGGGTCTGCAAGCTGCTTATGCTAATTTGCATACTGACCAAGAACGTGATTACTTCATGCAGCGTTACCATGATGTTATTTCTTCATTTGGAGGTAAAACCTCTTATGACGCTGACAACCGTCCTTTACTTGTCATGCGCTCTAATCTCTGGGCATCTGGCTATGATGTTGATGGAACTGACCAAACGTCGTTAGGCCAGTTTTCTGGTCGTGTTCAACAGACCTATAAACATTCTGTGCCGCGTTTCTTTGTTCCTGAGCATGGCACTATGTTTACTCTTGCGCTTGTTCGTTTTCCGCCTACTGCGACTAAAGAGATTCAGTACCTTAACGCTAAAGGTGCTTTGACTTATACCGATATTGCTGGCGACCCTGTTTTGTATGGCAACTTGCCGCCGCGTGAAATTTCTATGAAGGATGTTTTCCGTTCTGGTGATTCGTCTAAGAAGTTTAAGATTGCTGAGGGTCAGTGGTATCGTTATGCGCCTTCGTATGTTTCTCCTGCTTATCACCTTCTTGAAGGCTTCCCATTCATTCAGGAACCGCCTTCTGGTGATTTGCAAGAACGCGTACTTATTCGCCACCATGATTATGACCAGTGTTTCCAGTCCGTTCAGTTGTTGCAGTGGAATAGTCAGGTTAAATTTAATGTGACCGTTTATCGCAATCTGCCGACCACTCGCGATTCAATCATGACTTCGTGATAAAAGATTGAGTGTGAGGTTATAACGCCGAAGCGGTAAAAATTTTAATTTTTGCCGCTGAGGGGTTGACCAAGCGAAGCGCGGTAGGTTTTCTGCTTAGGAGTTTAATCATGTTTCAGACTTTTATTTCTCGCCATAATTCAAACTTTTTTTCTGATAAGCTGGTTCTCACTTCTGTTACTCCAGCTTCTTCGGCACCTGTTTTACAGACACCTAAAGCTACATCGTCAACGTTATATTTTGATAGTTTGACGGTTAATGCTGGTAATGGTGGTTTTCTTCATTGCATTCAGATGGATACATCTGTCAACGCCGCTAATCAGGTTGTTTCTGTTGGTGCTGATATTGCTTTTGATGCCGACCCTAAATTTTTTGCCTGTTTGGTTCGCTTTGAGTCTTCTTCGGTTCCGACTACCCTCCCGACTGCCTATGATGTTTATCCTTTGGATGGTCGCCATGATGGTGGTTATTATACCGTCAAGGACTGTGTGACTATTGACGTCCTTCCCCGTACGCCGGGCAATAATGTTTATGTTGGTTTCATGGTTTGGTCTAACTTTACCGCTACTAAATGCCGCGGATTGGTTTCGCTGAATCAGGTTATTAAAGAGATTATTTGTCTCCAGCCACTTAAGTGAGGTGATTTATGTTTGGTGCTATTGCTGGCGGTATTGCTTCTGCTCTTGCTGGTGGCGCCATGTCTAAATTGTTTGGAGGCGGTCAAAAAGCCGCCTCCGGTGGCATTCAAGGTGATGTGCTTGCTACCGATAACAATACTGTAGGCATGGGTGATGCTGGTATTAAATCTGCCATTCAAGGCTCTAATGTTCCTAACCCTGATGAGGCCGTCCCTAGTTTTGTTTCTGGTGCTATGGCTAAAGCTGGTAAAGGACTTCTTGAAGGTACGTTGCAGGCTGGCACTTCTGCCGTTTCTGATAAGTTGCTTGATTTGGTTGGACTTGGTGGCAAGTCTGCCGCTGATAAAGGAAAGGATACTCGTGATTATCTTGCTGCTGCATTTCCTGAGCTTAATGCTTGGGAGCGTGCTGGTGCTGATGCTTCCTCTGCTGGTATGGTTGACGCCGGATTTGAGAATCAAAAAGAGCTTACTAAAATGCAACTGGACAATCAGAAAGAGATTGCCGAGATGCAAAATGAGACTCAAAAAGAGATTGCTGGCATTCAGTCGGCGACTTCACGCCAGAATACGAAAGACCAGGTATATGCACAAAATGAGATGCTTGCTTATCAACAGAAGGAGTCTACTGCTCGCGTTGCGTCTATTATGGAAAACACCAATCTTTCCAAGCAACAGCAGGTTTCCGAGATTATGCGCCAAATGCTTACTCAAGCTCAAACGGCTGGTCAGTATTTTACCAATGACCAAATCAAAGAAATGACTCGCAAGGTTAGTGCTGAGGTTGACTTAGTTCATCAGCAAACGCAGAATCAGCGGTATGGCTCTTCTCATATTGGCGCTACTGCAAAGGATATTTCTAATGTCGTCACTGATGCTGCTTCTGGTGTGGTTGATATTTTTCATGGTATTGATAAAGCTGTTGCCGATACTTGGAACAATTTCTGGAAAGACGGTAAAGCTGATGGTATTGGCTCTAATTTGTCTAGGAAATAACCGTCAGGATTGACACCCTCCCAATTGTATGTTTTCATGCCTCCAAATCTTGGAGGCTTTTTTATGGTTCGTTCTTATTACCCTTCTGAATGTCACGCTGATTATTTTGACTTTGAGCGTATCGAGGCTCTTAAACCTGCTATTGAGGCTTGTGGCATTTCTACTCTTTCTCAATCCCCAATGCTTGGCTTCCATAAGCAGATGGATAACCGCATCAAGCTCTTGGAAGAGATTCTGTCTTTTCGTATGCAGGGCGTTGAGTTCGATAATGGTGATATGTATGTTGACGGCCATAAGGCTGCTTCTGACGTTCGTGATGAGTTTGTATCTGTTACTGAGAAGTTAATGGATGAATTGGCACAATGCTACAATGTGCTCCCCCAACTTGATATTAATAACACTATAGACCACCGCCCCGAAGGGGACGAAAAATGGTTTTTAGAGAACGAGAAGACGGTTACGCAGTTTTGCCGCAAGCTGGCTGCTGAACGCCCTCTTAAGGATATTCGCGATGAGTATAATTACCCCAAAAAGAAAGGTATTAAGGATGAGTGTT
>NZ_AWQP01000045.1:0-53010 GCF_000972175.1 Pseudomonas syringae pv. coryli str. NCPPB 4273
CGAGGAACGGCCGGGGTCGCGTTCGACTCTACGTGTTGTAAATGAGCATTCCGAGCCTGTTTTTAACGAAGCATCACCGAGCGCAGCCACTTTTCGTACAGAGCCTAGGGTGTTCTGGGGGGAAACAGCAGCCGTAGTTAGGTCGCTGCCAGCATCGACTGACGATCCGCCGCCGGCTCCACGTATCGAGCGAGGTGACGTCATGAGTATATTCAGCCACTTCCAACAACGCTTCGAAAGCACGCGGCAAGAAGAGCTCTCGCTACAGGAGTATCTGGAGCTCTGCAAACAGGATCGCAGCGCCTACGCCTCTGCCGCAGAACGCCTTCTGCTGGCCATCGGCGAGCCCGAACTGGTGGATACCTCCGCCAACTCCAGGCTGTCGCGCATTTTCTCCAACAAGGTCATACGCCGCTATCCGGCCTTTGCCGACTTCCACGGAATGGAAGAATGCATCGACCAGATCGTTTCGTATTTCCGCCATGCGGCCCAAGGCCTGGAAGAGAAAAAGCAAATCCTGTATCTGCTCGGCCCGGTGGGTGGCGGTAAATCGTCCCTGGCGGAAAAACTCAAGCAACTGATCGAAAAAGTCCCGTTCTACGCCATCAAGGGCTCGCCAGTCTTCGAGTCGCCCTTGGGCCTGTTCAACGCCACCGAGGACGGCGCGATTCTCGAAGAAGACTTCGGGATTCCGCGACGCTACCTGAGCACCATCATGTCGCCCTGGGCGACCAAACGTCTGGCCGAGTTCGGCGGCGACATCAGCCAGTTCAAGGTGGTGAAGCTCTACCCGTCGATTCTCAACCAGATTGCCGTGGCGAAAACCGAACCCGGCGACGAAAACAACCAGGACATCTCTGCACTGGTCGGCAAGGTGGATATCCGCAAACTGGAAGAATTCCCGCAGAACGACGCCGATGCCTACAGCTACTCGGGCGCGCTGTGCCGGGCCAACCAGGGCCTGATGGAATTCGTCGAGATGTTCAAGGCCCCGATAAAGGTCCTTCACCCGCTGCTCACCGCAACCCAGGAAGGCAACTACAACAGTACCGAAGGGCTGGGCGCGATCCCGTTCACCGGTATCCTGCTGGCGCACTCCAACGAATCGGAATGGCACAGTTTCCGCAACAACAAGAACAACGAAGCCTTCATCGACCGTATCTACATCGTGAAGGTGCCGTACTGCCTGCGTGTCAGCGACGAGATCAAGATCTACGACAAGCTGCTGTTCAACAGCTCGCTGTCCAAGGCGCACTGCGCGCCGGACACCCTGAAAATGCTCGCCCAGTTCACCACGCTGTCGCGCCTCAAAGAGCCGGACAACTCCAACATCTACTCCAAGATGCGCGTGTATGACGGCGAGAACCTGAAAGACACCGACCCGAAAGCCAAGTCGATCCAGGAGTACCGCGACAGTGCGGGCGTCGACGAAGGCATGAATGGTCTGTCTACCCGCTTCGCGTTCAAGATTCTGTCCAAGGTCTTCAACTTCGATCCGCACGAAATTGCGGCCAACCCGGTGCATCTGCTTTACGTACTGGAACAGCAGATCGAACAGGAGCAGTTCCCCGCCGAAACGCGCGAGCGTTATCTGCGCTTTATCAAGGAATACCTGGCACCGCGCTATATCGAGTTCATCGGCAAGGAAATCCAGACGGCGTACCTGGAGTCCTACAGCGAGTACGGTCAGAACATTTTCGACCGCTATGTGCTGTATGCGGACTTCTGGATTCAGGATCAGGAATACCGCGATCCGGAAACCGGCGAGATCCTCAACCGCGTGGCCTTGAACGAGGAGCTGGAAAAAATCGAGAAGCCGGCTGGCATCAGCAACCCGAAAGATTTCCGCAACGAAATCGTCAACTTCGTGCTGCGTGCCCGCGCCAACAACAATGGCAAGAACCCGACCTGGCTCAGCTACGAGAAGCTGCGGGTGGTGATCGAGAAGAAAATGTTCTCCAACACCGAGGACCTCCTGCCGGTCATCAGCTTCAATGCCAAAGCCAGCAAAGAAGATCAGCAGAAGCACAACGACTTCGTGACACGAATGGTCGAGAGGGGCTACACGGACAAGCAGGTACGTTTGCTTTCCGAATGGTATCTGCGCGTGCGGAAATCGCAGTAAAGCAGCTGCAAGCTTCAAGCTATCAGCTGCAGGCGAGAAGCGATCAAGACCCGGGCTCGGGATTGATCGTGTACTCGCCTGCAGCTTGAGGCTTACAACTTGAAGCTCCCCGGAGGAGCCTATGAGCTATGTGATCGACCGACGTCTCAACGGCAAGAACAAGAGCACGGTAAACCGCCAGCGGTTTCTGCGGCGTTACCGTGACCACATCAAGAAAGCAGTGGAGGAAGCGGTCAGCCGGCGCTCCATCACTGACATGGAACACGGCGAACAGATCAGCATTCCCGGGCGTGACATCGACGAACCGGTGCTGCATCACGGTCGCGGCGGCAAGCAGACCGTGGTTCATCCTGGCAACAAGGAATTCACCACCGGTGAGCACATCGCCCGCCCTCAAGGCGGCGCTGGCGGTAAAGGTCCCGGCAAGGCGGGCAATTCCGGCGAAGGGATGGATGAGTTTTCGTTTCAGATTACCCAGGAAGAGTTTCTCGAGTTCATGTTCGAAGACCTGGAGCTGCCGAACCTGGTCAAGCGCAACCTGACCGGCACCGACACCTTCAAGACCGTGCGCGCCGGGATCAGCAACGAGGGCAACCCGTCGCGGATCAATATCATCCGAACCCTGCGCTCGGCGCATGCACGGCGTATTGCGCTGTCCGGCAGCAGCCGGGCGAAGCTCAGGGAAGCGACCGCCGAGTTTGAGCGCATGAAGCGCGAAGAGCCGGATAACTTCGGCGACCTTCAGGAACTGGAAGTAGAAATCGACCGACTGAAGGCTCGCATCCGTCGTGTGCCCTACCTCGATACCTTCGACCTCAAGTACAACCTGCTGGTCAAGCAACCCAACCCCAGCTCCAAAGCGGTCATGTTTTGCCTGATGGACGTCTCCGGCTCCATGACCCAGGCGACCAAGGACATCGCCAAGCGCTTCTTCATCCTGCTGTACCTGTTCCTCAAGCGTAACTACGACAAGATCGACGTGGTCTTCATTCGTCACCACACCAGCGCCCGCGAAGTGGACGAGGAAGAGTTTTTCTATTCCCGGGAAACCGGCGGCACCATCGTTTCCAGCGCATTGAAACTGATGCAGGAAATCATGGCCGCACGCTACCCGAGCAGTGACTGGAATATCTACGCGGCACAAGCGTCGGACGGCGATAACTGGAACGATGATTCGCCCATCTGCCGGGAAATCCTCACCAAACAGATCATGCCCTTCGTGCAGTACTACACGTACGTGGAAATCACGCCGCGTGAGCACCAGGCCTTGTGGTACGAATACGAACGCATCGGTGAAGATTTTGCCGACACGTTTGCCCAGCAACAGCTGGTCTCTGCCGGTGATATCTATCCGGTATTCCGCGAACTCTTTCAGCGAAGGTTAGTGTCATGACCGCCAGAGAGCAGAAGCGCCAACCCCTTTCCACGGGGTCAGAGTGGACATTCGAACTGATCCGCGCCTACGACCGCGAAATCGGCAGGATTGCCGAACGGTATGCGCTGGACACCTATCCCAACCAGATCGAAGTGATCACGGCCGAGCAGATGATGGACGCCTATGCCTCGGTGGGCATGCCGCTGGGCTATCACCACTGGTCCTACGGCAAACACTTCCTCAGCACGGAAAAATCCTATTCTCGCGGCCAGATGGGCCTGGCTTACGAGATCGTCATCAACTCCGACCCGTGCATTGCCTACCTGATGGAAGAAAACACCATCTGTATGCAGGCGCTGGTCGTGGCACATGCATGCTATGGCCATAACAGCTTCTTCAAGGGCAACTACCTGTTCCGCACCTGGACTGACGCCAGTTCGATCATTGATTACCTGGTGTTCGCCAAGCAGTACATCATGCAATGCGAGGAGCGCCATGGCATCGATGCCGTGGAGGACTTGCTCGACTCCTGCCATGCGCTGATGAACTACGGTGTCGACCGCTACAAGCGCCCCTACCCGATTTCCGCCGAAGAGGAGCGCCGTCGGCAGAAGGACCGGGAGGAGCACCTGCAGCGGCAGATCAACGACCTGTGGCGCACCATCCCGAAAAGTGCCGACAAGAGCAGCAAGGAAGACAACGCGCGCTTTCCGGCCGAGCCGCAGGAAAACATTCTCTACTTCATCGAGAAACACGCCCCGCTGCTGGAACCATGGCAGCGCGAAGTGGTGCGCATCGTGCGCAAGATCGCGCAGTATTTCTATCCACAGCGCCAGACCCAGGTGATGAACGAAGGCTGGGCGACGTTCTGGCATTACACGCTGATGAATGATCTGTACGACGAAGGGCTGGTCACCGACGGCTTCATGATGGAGTTCCTGCAGTCGCACACCAGCGTGATTTTCCAGCCCGGTTTCGACAGCCCCTACTACAGCGGCATCAATCCCTATGCGCTGGGCTTTGCCATGTATCAGGACATCCGCCGGATGTGCGAACACCCTACCGATGAGGATCGGCAGTGGTTTCCGGAAATTGCCGGCAGCGACTGGCTGACGGCGATCAAGTTCGCGATGACCAGCTTCAAGGACGAGAGCTTCATCCTCCAGTACCTGTCGCCCAAGGTGATTCGCGACCTCAAACTGTTCAGCATCATGGACGACGACCAGAAGGAAGACCTGCTGGTGCCCGCCATTCATGATGAAAACGGCTATCGGACCATCCGCGAAATACTCGCTGCGCAGTACAACCTGGGCAATCGGGAGCCCAATGTGCAGATCTACAGCATCGACAGACGAGGCGACCGCTCGCTGACCCTGCGCCACCAACAGCACAATCGCAAACCGCTCGGTGACTCGACAGACGAGGTGCTCAAACACCTGCACCGGCTGTGGGGCTTTGACATCCACCTGGAAACCTTGCAGGGCGATCAGGTGGTCAAGACGCATCACGTCCCCCCGAAAGGCGAGCATGCCGACAGTGAATATCCCCGGCTTGATATGGCGGTCGTCCACCTTTAAACGCTAGGGCACTAGCGCGTTAAACGCTTGCTCATACAGCTTTAGCCTCCATAAGCACGACACAAGGTTTATCCTGTCGCGCTTACGGAGGCTTTTTATGCAGATTTATAAAGTGGGCGGTGCTGTACGCGACCGTCTTCTGGGTCAACCTGTCACGGACATCGACTGGGTCGTGGTCGGCGCAAGCACCGAGGACATGCTGATCAAGGGCTATCGCCCGGTCGGTACAGATTTCCCGGTGTTTCTGCATCCGCTGACCAATGAGGAATACGCGCTGGCGCGCACCGAGCGCAAGAGCGGCGTGGGCTACGGGGGCTTTGTTTTCCACGCCAGCCCTGAGGTAACGCTCGAGCAGGATTTGATTCGGCGCGACCTGACGATCAATGCCATGGCTGAAGACAAGGACGGCAATTTAACCGATCCCTACAACGGCCAGAAGGATTTGCAAGCGCGGATATTGCGTCACGTTTCACCCGCATTCGCCGAAGATCCGCTCAGAGTCTTGCGTGTGGCGCGATTCGCAGCGCGCTACGCCGGTTACGGTTTTACCATCGCGCCCGAGACCTTGGAACTGATGCGACAGCTCAGTGAATCGGGCGAACTCAAGGCGCTGACTGCCGAGCGAAGCTGGAAGGAAATCTCTCGCGCGCTCATGGAAGAACAGCCTCAGGTGTTCATCCAGGTGCTGCACGACTGCGGCGCCCTCAAAGAGCTGATGCCCGAAGTCGAAGCGTTATTCGGTGTACCGCAGCCGGCGGCGCATCACCCGGAAATAGACACTGGCGTGCACGTGCTCAGTGTCCTCGAGCAATCCGCACGCCACAAACACCCGCTGACGGTGCGCTGGGCCTGCCTGCTGCACGACCTCGGCAAAGGGCTGACGCCGGAAGCCGAATGGCCAAGGCACATCGCCCATGAGCACACCGGCCTGCGGCTGATAAAAGCGGTCAACGAGCGTTTTCGTGTACATCGAGACTGCCAGGAACTGGCGCTGCTGGTCGGCCAGTACCACACTCACGGCCACCGTGCGCTGGAGCTGAAACCCTCGACCCTGCTGGAGTTGCTGCAAAGCTTCGACGTCTACCGCCGCCCGCAGCGCTTTGAAGAGTTCATTGCCGCCTGCGAGATGGACGCACGGGGACGTCACGGCTTCGAACAACGCAGTTATCCACAGGCCGACTACCTGCGCGGCGCCGCCGAGGTCGCACGCGCGGTATCAGTACAGCCGTTGCTGGAACAGGGCCTGAAAGGCAAGGAACTGGGTGACGCGCTGAAGAACGAGCGCTTGAAGGCACTGAAAACCTACAAGGCCGAGCACGTTGCCTGACAGGCAACGCTCATCGTCACACGCAGATCTAACTGCTTATCGTGCCAATGCTCCGCGTTGGCATGCAGTTCATGACGCTCTGCGTCAAAAATCTTCAGTCTGGCGAAACAGCACGGATAAACAAAGCTCAGGCTTTAAGGCGGCCTGCATCTCGTACAGACTGAATCAGGCGGCAACGCTGCACTGTGTGACGCGGAGCGTCACGAACTGCATTCCCACGCGGAGCGTGAGGAACGAGAGGTGTCCGGGGGAGCACTTTTCGTACCTATGCGCAGCCATGGACGCTCTGCACTCGGGCTGAAAGACGAGGATGACCTCAGCTACGCAGCAAATCCTCAGGCGTCAGTGCCAGCCCGCGCCACTCGAACGCCACCGGCCAAAGCTGCTGATCGATCTGCGCATCAGCCCAGAGTTTGCTGAAGGCAATCCCCACACCGGGATGCAGACGTTCAGGGGCAATCAACGCCAATGGCCGCAGTACGAAGGCATTCTTCAGGATTTCCGCCCTCGGCAAGATCAGCCCGTCGAAATTACCGACCTGTTCGCCGTACAGCAGCACATCGATATCCAGCGGCAACCCTTTGCGATCCGGGGCATAGCGGCCATTGTCCGCTTCGATGAATTTCAGGCGACGATCCAGCTCCATCAAGGGCAGATCGGTCAGCGCCGACACCACCAGATTGAAGAATGGTCCGCTCTTGATACCCACGGCATGGCTCTCAAAAACCGGCGAACAGCTCAGGTCGGTCAGGAAGCCATCCAGCGCATCGAGCCCCGCAACCAGATGGCGCTCACGCTCGATGTTGCTCCCCAGGCCGAGGAAAATCCGCGTCAGCGACATCCGCGCTCGATCTCCACGCCCACACCGGCAGCGGCCGCTACAGCACCGGGCTTGGTCAGTTTCAGGCGCAGCCAGGGAATATTGAATTCACCCATCAGCACTTCGGCCAGTCGCTCGGCGAAGGTCTCCACCAACTGGAACTGTGCCTGCTCGGCGAACGCCTGAATACGTGTCGAGACACTGGCGTAGTCGAGAGCCTTGCTCAGATCGTCCCCTGCGGCTGCGGGGCGATTGTCCCAGGCGAAGCTGAGGTCCAGACGCAGGCACTGACGAATGCCGCGCTCCCAGTCATAGGCGCCAATGACCGTATCGACCTCAAGGCCCTCGATGAAAACTCTGTCCAAGCACTACTCTCCACTGCACGACAAGGGCGCGATGCGCCGTTAGAATCAGGGCATCCTCGCCCGGAATGGTTCGCATGTTTTGGTTAATGGCCACCTTCGCCTACCTGCTTGGCTCGCTGTCCTTCGCCATCCTGCTCAGCCGCCTGAGCGGCAGGCCGGACCCGCGCGCCAGTGGCTCCGGCAATGCCGGCGCGACCAACATGCTGCGTCTGGCCGGGAAAAAACTCGCCATCCTGACCCTGCTCGGCGACCTCTGCAAAGGCCTGGTGCCGATCCTGATCGCCAGCGCCTGGAACATGGACACCGCACAACAGGGCTGGATCGGCGTCTGCGCAGTGCTGGGCCACCTGTTCCCGTTGTACTTCCGCTTCCGCGGTGGCAAAGGCGTAGCGACCGCCGCCGGCGTGCTGCTGGGCCTGTATCCGCCCGCCGCTGCCCTGGCGATAGTCGCCTGGCTGCTGACGCTGTACCTGACCCGCACCAGCTCGCTTGCCGCCCTGATCGCCACACCCCTGACCCTGCCATTGCTGGCGTGGCAGGAGTCTCATGCGCTACTGCCGATGAGCGTGTTGACCCTGCTCATCGTCTGGCGCCATCGCGGCAATCTACGCGACCTGCTCGCCGGGCGCGAACGACATTTCTGAGGCGTAGCCCGCCTCGTCTGCCGTCACAGCCCCGATAACTCCTCCATGGGCCAGCGCGCCTGTACGCTGATGCTCAAATCTTCCTTTTGCCCGACCTGCAAACGCTGACATCCGGCGAAGGCGATCATGGCGCCGTTATCGGTACAAAACTCGGGCCTTGCGTAATAGACATGGCCGCGCAAGTCGCCAAGCATGCTTTCCAGCGAAGCGCGCAGTGCCTTGTTGGCGCTGACGCCACCGGCAATCACCAGGCTTTTGAGGCCGGTCTGCTTGAGCGCGCGCTTGCACTTGATGGTCAAAGTCTCCACTACCGCCTGCTGGAAGGCCAGAGCGATGTCGCAGCGGGTTTGCTCACTGTCGTCTCCAGCGTTCCGGCATTGCTGCCAGGTATTGAGCGCAGAGGTTTTCAGGCCGCTGAAGCTGAATTCCAGACCGGGACGATCGGTCATCGGCCGAGGGAAGACAAAACGTCCTGCCACGCCCTGCAGGGCTGCCTTTGAAATCTCCGGGCCGCCGGGGTACTGCATGCCCATCATCTTCGCGGTCTTGTCGAACGCCTCGCCTGCGGCATCATCCAGCGTCTCGCCCAGCAGCTCGTACTGACCGATGCCATCGACGCGCACCAGCTGCGTATGGCCGCCCGACACCAGCAAGGCGACGAACGGGAACTGTGGCGGGTTTTCTTCCAGCATCGGGGCCAGCAGATGACCTTCCATGTGATGCACGCCCAGCGCCGGGATATCCCAGGCGAACGCCAGTGCCTGAGCGCACGAAGCGCCGACCAGCAAGGCGCCGACCAATCCAGGGCCGGCCGTATAGGCAATGGCGTCGATATCAGTGGCCACGCAGTCCGCCTCGGCCAGTGTCTGGCGAATCAGGGGCAGCATGCGCTTGACGTGATCGCGCGAAGCCAGCTCCGGCACCACACCGCCATAGGCACGATGCAGGTCGATCTGGCTGAATAATGCGTCTGCAAGCAAACCGCGTTCGCTGTCGTATAACGCGACGCCGGTTTCGTCGCAGGAGGTTTCTAATCCCAGTACTAGCATGGGGTTGCGCCTTGTAGGGGGCAGATTTGAAGGCGCGCATAATAGTCGCCGACCGAGGTGCCGACCAGCGGTTTTCGATCAGAGGCTTTGCATTCCTCTCAATGAGGGGTTAACATCCGCAACCCTTAAAAACCGACGTACTTTTGTGCAGTGTTTGCACTGAGCGTTGACCCCGGTAATGAATGAAGGTAGCTCTGGATGCCAGCCGTCAAAGTTAAAGAGAACGAACCCTTCGACGTAGCTCTGCGTCGTTTCAAGCGCTCCTGCGAAAAAGCCGGTGTTCTGGCTGAAGTTCGTAGCCGCGAATTTTACGAGAAGCCGACTTCGGAGCGTAAGCGCAAGGCAGCAGCTGCTGTCAAACGCCACGCCAAGAAAGTCCAGCGCGAACAGCGCCGCGCCGTTCGTCTGTATTAATTTACAGACCTTCGTCGCAAGCTTCTGCCTTGCCCGGCCAACCAGCCGGGCTGTCGGCAGTTACAGCTTCGCTGTTTTGCGTTTGCTTTATTGATTGACCCTGTCCAGGCCGCACATGCGACTCGGATATTCAGTCAAGCACGTCACGGCCTGTTCACAGGCTACATCGGTCATGCCCATTCGGGCAGCACATCGACCGATGACAAGACGAGTATGCCTTGATGACTTCGCAAGAAGCTCAGCCAAGGCAGCGTCTTCCGTGTCCTCAGGCTCTGACCACTCACCGTGGGCAAAAAAGCTTGTGGCCTTTCTGATCCACTTGCTGGATCAAGATCTATTCCTTTCAGGCCAACACCGTCCTTCGGATGCAAAGACGTGCCCGTTTATTGCCGACGTCTTCAAAAAGACGGCTGACAGGCTGACGGAACGCTCGTAGAGTCATCCGATACTTTTGCACCACGCTTGAATGATGAGAACGCCATGGCCGGGCTGATTCCCCAGAGCTTTATCGACGACCTTCTGAACCGCACCGATATTGTCGATGTTGTCAGTTCGCGCGTGCAGCTCAAGAAAGCCGGGAAGAATTACACCGCGTGCTGCCCGTTCCACAAAGAGAAAACACCCTCTTTCAGCGTCAGCCCGGACAAGCAGTTCTATTACTGCTTCGGTTGCGGCGCAGGCGGCAACGCGCTCGGCTTCATCATGGACCACGACAACCTGGACTTTCCCCAGGCTGTCGAAGACCTGGCCAAGGCCGCCGGCATGGAAGTGCCTCGCGAACAGAGCGTAAAAGGCCAGAAGCCCCGGCAACCGACCGATTCCCCGCTCTACCCGCTGCTGACCGCCGCCGCCGAGTTCTACCGCCAGGCCCTGAAAAGCCACCCGTCACGCAAGGCTGCGGTGGATTACCTCAAGGGCCGCGGGCTGTCCGGCGAGATCGCCAGAGACTTTGGCCTGGGCTTCGCCCCTCCCGGCTGGGACAACCTGTACAAGCACCTGAGCAGCGACTCATTACAGCAAAAGGTGATGATCGAAGCCGGCCTGCTGATCGAGAACGCCGAAACCGGCAAACGCTACGACCGCTTCCGCGACCGGGTGATGTTTCCGATCCGTGACTCACGCGGGCGCGTCATCGCCTTTGGCGGCCGCGTACTGGGCGATGACAAACCCAAGTACCTGAACTCCCCGGAAACACCGGTTTTCCACAAGGGCCAGGAGCTGTACGGGCTGTTCGAGGCGCGCAAATTCAATCGCAACCTCGATGAAATCATCGTCGTTGAAGGCTACATGGATGTCATCGCCCTGGCCCAGCAAGGCTTGCGCAATGCCGTGGCGACGCTGGGTACTGCAACCAGCGAAGAGCATTTGAAGCGCCTGTTCAGGGTGGTGCCAAATGTGCTGTTCTGCTTCGACGGCGATCAGGCCGGGCGTAACGCTGCATGGCGTGCGCTGGAAGCGACCCTGTCGAACCTGCAGGACGGACGCCGGGCGCGCTTTCTGTTTCTTCCCGAAGGCGAAGACCCGGACACACTGGTGCGCTCCGAAGGCACCGACGCGTTCAAGGCACGCATCAATCAGCACGCGCAGCCGCTGGCCGATTATTTTTTCGAGCAACTGACCAAAGAGTCCGATCCGCGCTCGCTGGAGGGCAAGGCGCACATGGCCACCCTCGCGGCGCCATTGATCGACAAGGTGCCCGGCGCGAACCTGCGTATTCTGATGCGTCAGCGCCTGACCGAAATTACCGGGCTGACCGGCGAGGCCGTCAGCCAGCTGGTGCAGAGCGCGCCGGCAGAGGCGCCACCGAGTTACGACCCGTATGTCGACTACGACGCCATGCCTGATTTTGCCGATTACCAGCCACAAGGCGGTTACGAGCCTCAGCAGGAATGGACGCAGAAGAAAACCGGCGGTCCGAATCAAAAAAAATGGGACAACAAATCCTGGGGCAAAAAAGGCAAGCGCCAGGACTTCGAACCTCGAACGCCGCGTGTTCCCACCGCCGTCGAGCCGCCCATGCAGGCCGCACTGAGAACCTTGCTGCATCACCCCGAATTGGCGGAAAAGGTCGAAAATGCCAGCCATTTCGCTGCAGAAGACCAATCCAACGCACAACTGCTGGTCGCTCTTATCGAGGCCCGGCAAAAGAATCCGAACCTTCGGTCGTTACAGTTGATAGCGCGATGGCACGGGACTGAACAGGGCCGCTTGCTGCGCGCACTGGCAGAAAAGGAATGGCTGATTGAGGCCGATAACCTTGAACAACAGTTTTTCGACACTATAACTAGCTTATCCGCTCGCCAACGCGAGCGCAGTCTGGAACATCTGATCAGCAAGGCTCGGCAGACCGAGTTGAGCGCAGAAGAGAAAATTCAGCTTAGGGAACTGCTAAATCGCAATGTTCCCGCACAAACCCCGACCTCAACTGGCGCGTGAGGTCATAGCTCGGGTATAATCCTCGGCTTGTTTTTTGCCCGCCAAGACCTTCAGTGGATAGGGTGTTATGTCCGGAAAAGCGCAACAGCAATCTCGTATCAAAGAGTTGATCACCCTGGGTCGTGAGCAGAAGTATCTGACTTACGCAGAGGTCAACGACCACTTGCCCGAGGATATTTCAGATCCCGAGCAGGTGGAAGACATCATCCGCATGATCAACGACATGGGGATCCCGGTACACGAGAGTGCTCCGGATGCGGACGCCTTGATGCTGGCCGACGCCGATACCGACGAGGCAGCCGCAGAAGAAGCGGCTGCAGCGTTGGCAGCGGTCGAGACCGACATCGGGCGTACCACCGATCCTGTTCGTATGTACATGCGGGAAATGGGCACCGTTGAACTTCTGACCCGTGAAGGCGAAATCGAAATCGCCAAACGTATCGAAGAAGGCATCCGTGAAGTGATGGGCGCAATTGCGCACTTCCCAGGCACGGTTGACCACATTCTCTCCGAATACACACGCGTCACCAGTGAAGGCGGTCGCCTTTCCGATGTCCTGAGCGGCTATATCGACCCGGACGACGGCATTGCGCCGCCTGCCGAAGTCCCGCCGCCTGTCGACCCCAAAGCCGTCAAGGCCGAGGGTGCCGATGACGACGAAGAAGAGTCGGCAGACGCCAGCGACGAAGAAGACGAAGTCGAGAGCGGTCCTGATCCGGTCATCGCCCAGCAGCGCTTCGGTGCGGTTTCCGATCAAATGGAAATCACCCGCAAGGCCCTGAAGAAATTTGGTCGCGACGACAAGCACGCCATTGCCGAAATGGTTGCGCTGGCCGAACTGTTCATGCCGATCAAACTGGTTCCAAAACAGTTTGAAGGTCTGGTAGAGCGTGTACGCGGTGCCCTCGAGCGTCTTCGTGCCCAGGAACGCGCCATCATGCAGCTGTGTGTACGTGATGCACGTATGCCGCGCGCCGACTTCCTGCGCCAGTTCCCGGGCAACGAAGTTGACGAAAGCTGGACTGACGCACTGGCCAAGGGCAAGAGCAAATACGCCGAAGCCATCGGTCGCCTGCAGCCTGACATCCAGCGTTGCCAGCAGAAGCTGTCCGCACTGGAAGAAGAGACCGGCCTGAAAATCGCCGAGATCAAGGACATCAACCGTCGCATGTCGATCGGTGAGGCCAAGGCCCGCCGCGCGAAGAAAGAGATGGTTGAAGCGAACTTGCGTCTGGTGATCTCCATCGCCAAGAAGTACACCAACCGTGGTCTGCAATTCCTCGATCTGATCCAGGAAGGCAACATCGGCTTGATGAAGGCTGTGGACAAGTTCGAATACCGTCGTGGCTACAAGTTCTCGACCTATGCCACCTGGTGGATCCGTCAGGCGATCACTCGCTCGATTGCCGACCAGGCACGCACCATTCGTATTCCGGTGCACATGATCGAGACGATCAACAAACTCAACCGTATTTCCCGGCAGATGTTGCAGGAAATGGGTCGCGAACCGACCCCGGAAGAGCTGGGCGAACGCATGGAAATGCCTGAGGATAAAATCCGCAAGGTATTGAAGATCGCAAAAGAGCCGATCTCCATGGAAACCCCGATCGGTGACGACGAAGATTCGCACCTGGGTGACTTCATCGAAGACTCGACCATGCAGTCGCCAATCGATGTCGCCACTGTTGAAAGCCTGAAAGAAGCGACACGCGAAGTGCTGTCGGGCCTTACCGCCCGTGAAGCCAAGGTTCTTCGCATGCGTTTCGGCATCGACATGAATACCGACCACACGCTTGAAGAGGTTGGTAAGCAGTTTGACGTAACCCGCGAGCGGATTCGTCAGATCGAAGCCAAGGCACTGCGCAAGCTGCGTCACCCGACAAGAAGCGAGCATTTGCGCTCGTTCCTCGACGAGTAATCGCACCAGCGAGTCAACAAAACCCCCAGCATGCCGGGGGTTTTGCGTTTCCGGGGCAAAAGAAAATTCAAAATTTGCAGGCCCAGTTGTCAATTGACCCAATCAAAAAGAGGTCAGACATCAGTCTAATTGCAGCTCCTGAAAAATTGACCTACAACTATGTATCACACCAGACACCAACGCCTTTCGAACCAAGCCTTGGATCATTGAAGTTACAAGGTTACGCCACACCATCATCAGCGATAGTCAGACACGGACGTAAGCCGCATATGCGTGGAGTAATCAAAAACAGTGACCGGGAAGCGTCATGCCTGTCCGAGGGAAAATTCGCCTCGATCTTCGCTCAATGCCCGGATGCCATGCTGATCGTCAGCCTTGCCGACGGACACATCATGGATGCCAACGAGGCGTTCGTAGAGCGAACCGGCATCCCCCTTGATGAAGTGATTGGCAAGACACCGACAGAACTGAATCTATGGGCAGTCCCAGGCATCGGCCCAAAAGTCCTGCTGCAATTGCAGACCGGCGATATCCATAATCTGGAGATACCCTTTCGGCGCAAGAACGGCGAAACCTTTTCAGGGCTCATGTCCGCCCAACCGTTCGAGCATAGCCCGATACCTGCCGTGCTGGTGATAGTGCGTGACATCACCCAGCTCAAACTGGCCCGACAACAATTACAGCTTTCCGAAGAGAAGTTCGCCAAAGCCTTTCATGCCTCGCCTGACGGGATGGCGATTACCCGGCAGCAGGACGGCATGCTGCTGGAGGTCAACGAAGGGTTCTGCCGCTTGACCGGGTACAGCGAAGAGTATTGCCTTGACCACTCGACATTCGACCTGGGTATCTGGGTTGACCTGAGCGAGCGTTCAATGCTCATCGAGCAAATGAAACAGCATGGTTTCGTCAGGGATATGCGGGTCCGGATTCGTAACAACAATGGCGATGTTCGACTGTGCGAACTGTCCTCTCAACCCCTCATCATTGCCGGTGAAGACTGTCTGCTGACGATTACACGGGATATCACCGAAAGCAGGCAAATGCAGGAGAAACTGCATCTCGCGGCGACTGTTTTCGAGAGCACTGCCGAGGGTGTGCTCATCACCAATACCGACCAGAGCATCAGCGCCGTCAACCGCGCGTTCACGGAAATCACTGGCTACAGCGAAAGTGAAGCCATCGGGCAGACCCCTCGCCTGCTTGCCTCCGGCCAACATGACAGCGCGTTCTATGCCTCGATGTGGCACCAACTGACAGCCGAGGGCCACTGGCAGGGCGAAATCAGCAACCGCCGCAAGAACGGCGAGCTTTACCCGAGCTGGCTGACCAT
Source organism: Pseudomonas syringae pv. coryli str. NCPPB 4273 (assembly GCF_000972175.1). Taxonomy (NCBI): domain Bacteria; kingdom Pseudomonadati; phylum Pseudomonadota; class Gammaproteobacteria; order Pseudomonadales; family Pseudomonadaceae; genus Pseudomonas; species Pseudomonas syringae pv. coryli. Next base: position 15,381 of record NZ_AWQP01000045.1, read on the forward strand.
CAGTGCCGTGCGCAACAAAGACAACTTCCTGACCCACTTCGTCGCCGTCTTCGCCGACATTTCCAGCCTCAAACACGCCCAGGCGCGCCTCGACTATCAGGCCCATCATGACCCGCTCACCGGCCTGCCCAACCGAATACTGTTCGAGAGCAGGCTTCAAGCCGCCCTGCTGCACAGCGAAGAATCCGGCAGCCTCGGTGCAGTTCTGTTCCTCGATCTGGATCGCTTCAAGCACATCAATGACAGCCTGGGCCACCCGGTCGGCGACCTGCTGCTCAAAGGCATCGCACACCGGCTCAAGGAGACCCTGCGCGACATCGACACCGTCGCACGCCTGGGCGGCGACGAGTTCATCGTTCTGCTGCCGGGCCTGCTGCAAGCCAGCGACGCACAGGCCATCGCCAATAAATTACTGGCCTGTTTCAACACGCCCTTCGAGGCTGGCGAACATGAGCTCTACATCAGCCCCAGCATTGGCAGCTGCGTGTTCCCCACCGACGGCACAGACGTAGCCACGCTGGTCAAAAATGCCGACGCGGCGATGTACCGCTCCAAGGCAAAAGGCCGCAACAGGGTCGAAAGCTATACCTGCGACCTCAGTGAGCAGGCCAGCGAGCGCATCGCCCTCGAGCAGGAACTGAGACGAGCCCTGGAGCGCAATCAACTGACACTGGCCTACCAGCCCAAAATCAACCTGACGACCCAGACACTGGCAGGCGCAGAAGCCCTGATCCGCTGGAACCACCCGACCTTTGGCGAAGTGCCGCCCGAGCACTTCATTCCCCTGGCGGAAGAAAACGGCATGATCCTGCAGATCGGCGACTGGGTGCTGGAGCAGGCCTGCCGCCAGATGGGAGTATGGCGCAGGAGCTGTCAGCCGTTCGGCCCGCTGTCGGTGAACCTGGCAGGCGCGCAACTGCGCCAGACCAACCTGCTGGAACGCATCGAACAGCTGCTCACGGACAACGGCCTGGAACCCGGCTGCCTGCAACTGGAGATCACCGAAAACTTCATCATGAGCCAGACTCAGGAAGCGCTGGCCGTGCTGCACCAATTGAAGACACTCGGTGTGCAACTGGCGATCGACGACTTCGGCACCGGCTACTCCTCACTGAGCTACCTCAAACGCCTGCCACTGGACATCCTCAAGATCGACCAGTCCTTCGTCCGCGGCCTGCCCGAAGACACCCACGACGCCGCCATCGTCCGCGCCATCATCGCCCTGGGGCGCAGCCTGCAACTGACCGTGATCGCCGAGGGCGTTGAGAACAGCGAACAGCAGCAATTTCTGACCAGCGAAGGCTGCGAACAGATCCAGGGCTACATCGTCAGCCTGCCCCTCGACGCCGAAGAATTCTGCGAGAGATTTCTTCTTATGAATCTTTCGGACTTTTCGGATAGCACAGCCGCGAAACCGCCGTTATAATCCGCGACCTACTGAGGGCCCATAGCTCAGTTGGTTAGAGCAGAGGACTCATAATCCTTTGGTCCACGGTTCGAGTCCGTGTGGGCCCACCACCTTTGAAAGCCGCGCATTGCGCGGCTTTTTGCTGTCTGCCAAAAATATGGACACGCCATGTGGTCCACAGGTACAAAATCAGTACAGTGCCAAAGCAACGGTACGTTTTTGGAGACGAAATAACATGACCACCATCGTCAAAACACACGCTGGCATCTGAAAAGCCTTGGTGCGGAAAACCGGCTGGCCCGCCAATGCTAAGACCTTTCGTACAAAGCGCGATGCCGAAGACTGGGCCCGTCGCACAGAAGATGAAATGGTCAGAGGCGTGTACATCCAGCGAAGTGGCTCCGAGCGAATGACTCTGGTCATGGCCTTGAAACGCTAACTGGCAGAGATCAGCCCAACGAAGAAACCGACGACCCAGCGCGCTGAGACAACCAAGGCTCAATAATTGATCATCCATCTGGGCAAATACTCGATGGCAGCGCTCTCTGCAGAAATCATCGCTAATTACAGAGCTACGCGTCGGGCATCAATCACCAGTCGGGGCAAGCCAACGAGCAACAACACCGTGCGTCTGGAGCTGGCCCTTCTGAGCAATCTGTACACCGTGGCCATTTAGGAGTGGGGGCTGGGGTTAAGCTTCAACCCAGTGCTGAACATCCGCAAGCCAAGCCCCGGCGAAGGCAGAGATCGGCGCCTATCTGCCGAAGAGGAGCGTCGGTTGCTAGCTGCAGTAAATGTTCACAGTAATCCCAGTTGGATTGTTCGAATCGCCTTGGAGACAGGCATGCGCTCGTCAGAGATAACATTGTTGCGCCGGCATCAGGTTGACCTGAAAAAGCGCGTGGTACGCCTATCTGACACAAAAAATGATAGCGCTCGCACCGTGCCGCCAACCCGGTTAGCCACTGACACCTTCCAACTGGCGATGAGCAACCCTATTCGATCAAACGATTGCGACTTGGTGTTTTTTGGGGAGCCTGCCAAAGAGGGTAAGCGCAGCGCATATGCCTTCACTAAAACCTGGGGCAAGCTGAAGACCAAGCTGGGGATTCCTGACCTTCGCTTTCATGACCTTCGCCATGAAGCAGTCAGTCGATTAGTAGAGGGAGGTATTTCTGATCAGGAGGTGTCAGGCATCAGCGGGCATAAGTCGATGCAAATGCTCAAGCGCTACACGCACCTGCGAGATGAGGGTCTGGTGGGCAAATTGGATAAGCTAGAGGCAAGAAAATCCTGATTGGATAACTGCTCGAACTTACACAACGGTTTTAGTCGACTAGAGAAGTCACTCGCCTAAGATTTTCGATGCTCATTTTGGCCATGCCATACACAGAACGACCCGAAACGTCTCTTCATCACTGTCACGAACCGACCGACTATATTGAAAAGGTCGCTTTCTCAAGTCGTCATCGGGCTGATCGGTGAAAGCGCCTTTTCAATACGCGGCTACGTGAAATCTGAGTCCGAATACCTATCCGGTGATTTCAGATTTAAATCTCAGGCGCATACTTTTTTGCCGTAAAAGCTGCGCCCGACTTTTTTCAACAGAGTTCATCAGGAGCTGCCATTCGTTACAGTCATCTCTGAGCCAAGCACAGCAACTGGTCATCACTGAAGCCCAAGATCTATACATAACTTATATAATTTCGCTTCAAACAATAGGCGGTAATATCAGGTAGACCTTTGGCATTTTTTAATACGCCATAAGAGTAATTAGGATGATATAGTCTAGGTTGAGAGTAAAGAATTTCTGATCTATCCGAAAACTCAGGAAAAGCGAGAGCCATTGCAAGGGCGTGCGGTTTCGGACCGAGTGGAATAAAATCAATATTACGAGTCGTTTCTCGACACGTAGTGCGTATCCAGTCAATAGTTGCAAATAAATCCATTGCATGAATTCTCTTGATCTCGGTTTGCCGATCCAATGCAGGTGCGAGCTCATGAAGCAACTTCCAGCTTCTCCTGAATCCTGGAGAACCAGGTGGAAACGGAAATATGAACTTTGGAGACTTGCCTCTATTCTGCTCTAGCAGCTCGGCAAGATTGAAAGCCATATAGCCAACACTGACAATTACCGTTGAGTCGCCAGAGCTTTCGTTAATCCGACCGAATCCGGGTAGAGCTGCTGGAGGCTCTGCATCCTCAGTGAATTGCCCCTCTTTGTAGCCTTCTGGTCTTGTATAACAAATCACCAGATCTTTTACGTTAGGCAACGACATCAAGCGCTTTACCGCAAAAAGGAAAAATCTCTTAGGGAGTGAGCTGATATCCAACAGTATAGAAACTTCAGACTGCGAAGCAATCTGATTCACCATTTTGTACCAAACCCCAGGTTCAGCAAGGAGGTCTTCCTGAACCATTTCAACACGTTTCTCCAAATGCTTTGCTAAGGCTGCCTCGTGAACATCTGTAATCCTCTCTATTTCCTCTGAATAACGACTTTCAGGATCTTTAATCCTTAGGCAAATGTTATCACCTAGAAAATTGCTAGTAGAAAGCCACTCCGCTACAGCTGTACACCTTGGTTCGAAAGAGGCACAAAAAACACCTTTCCACTCAGTTACTCCGATTTTGGGCAGGAGCCACTCAATATTACCCCAAGGATTTATTTTGGTATTGGGCAAGTCCATCAAAAAAGCTCGCTCTGAATTGGCGGATCAAAATCTTCAATGTTTTTGACTCTTGTACTTGGAGAGTTTCCGACTAAAATATCGTTCAATTCAGCAAGCGTAGTATAGATTGGCTCTTTCGTACGAACATGTGGAATGCGGAAATATGGACAAAGCAATGGATTCAAGTACCATTTTATACGCGGAATCCCATCTAGACTTTTCGTAGTATGTTCCGACTCAATTAAATCACCTTGATCACGGCAGCTTTTCAACAAATCAGTAACCGGTAGCGATTTCTCAAAATCTCTTTTGAATATCGAGAAGCCAGTATGACCAGGATACGAGAGAGAACGATCGTTACGGATCGATGTTGATAGCCAAGCTCCGAGAGAATTTATGAAAGAGAGCCTTTTATCACCATCTGCGCCCTCTCTTAATTTATCCGCCCAAATTCTACTGGCTTCATATATACCAATAACTTGTTTATCCATACTTATTTCTGGCAGATTGGTTTTCTGGAGCTCTTCATCTGGAGTACTCCTAAGCCACGCGGCCCAGATAGCTCGGCAAATCGTCATAAACGCAAGAATATTCCATCCAGACAAATCAAGAATGTGGCGATCACCACTCCAAATAAGCATTTCTTTTGCGTCTCCTGCAAGCTGAATCAAAGCTGCCTCATTCCGCTCTTTAATCCAGTAGGGCCGGTCCTTCCAAACAAGAGGCAATTCGACTGTTGTAGAGAGATAAACCTTTTCCTTTTGTTGTTGTTTTTGTCGAAGCCATACCTCGCTTAGCTTGGCAGCCAGTGGATCGACCTCCCATAATCCAGCTATAGTTTTCCTCCATTCAGCGGACCACTCTGAAGGAATATTTAGGCTAAATGGTTTTTCTTTTACGTAGATTCTTGCGCGCTGCGCAGGTGTTAAAGTTTTTCCAAAAACAGCTCTTAATAAATTTAAATTATTTGGGGCCAGATCAAAGCCGTAAGCAGTCAACCTACGTTTAAATACATCCCCAGCAAAGTCATTGAAGGAAATCCCCAGAGACGATTTTTCATGCCTCTTTAATATTTCGTCAATATCGATTATTGAGTAGTCCCTCATATTTTCTAAATGAGCGCCACTGCCCCAAATGGTTACATCAGAACCCCATGCATAGTGTCTTGTGCCAACGCGATATGCCACTCGGCCGTCTCGCATAGCTAATGCTCTATTAATTACTTGACGGAAAACCCTAGCGTTTCCAGACGTTTTTTCGAGCTCATATAACTCTTCGTGCTGATCTATTCGCAGATAAACAAGAGTTTGATGCGAAATCACCCCCGCCTGTCTTAATGCATCTGCAAGTACGGCTGTTGGCTCACCGATATCTGTTTTGGTTGACTCTACATCAGCCGCCAGGCTATCCGTATTAAAGTTGAAGTATTTACGATACTCCGTAATTCGGTTGTTAATTTTCTTTTCGACCGCATCAAAACTTACGCAGTCATCTAAATAACCATACCACGCGGAAGAATCCTTAAGACATTTTGTCAATTTTTCTTGGGTATGATTGGTCCATTTAACTGGCAACTCCGACTTTAATACATCATCTTTAGCCTGCTCGTTCGCAAGGTACTTAACATTTGCGATTAAATCTTGAATAAGTATGTAATTTACATAGTCAGCAAATGTAGTAGCTGCCCAATCTCTTCGCTTTTCAGAAGGTAGCTCAGACAATCTTGACGCGACAATCCTGGCATTATCTCTGATTAGATGAATACCTGCTGCGATGAAAGACTTATAACTGTTCGGCGCGGGATATTTGGCGCCGGAACGAGCATATGCAACTCGGGTGCGCGTATTTAGCAGACTCAACAACATGCTTTTGCCACTGCCTTGGCGACCTTTTATCACAACATTTCCAGTACCGAATAGCTCTTCAGAATGAGAAGCGACAACAGGGCTAAACATCTTAACAAATTCGTCAGGAGCCAGAATCTCCGTAACCCAAAGATCATGAAATGGATTATCAAATCTATTCATTTTGTAACCTTCAGTTCTCTTTCAGAGCGTGGAAAGATAGGCGTCCACGTGCTACTCGCCTGGTGATATATAGGAGGCGTATTATTTGGGCAATTACTATACATAACTACAAGACTGCCTATCTCTTTCCACCCAAACTCATTTCCGTCAAGAAGGCAATCCATTTTCTCATAACCTGTCTTTAGCACATTTCTCAGTTTTGAAAAAAGTGAGGGCTCACCATCAGTTGGATCTTTTGAAATCAGGCATGAATCACTAAGCACTGAAACCGGATAATAATGAAGATTTTCATTTTTGAGTTTTTCAACTGCCGCTCTGACTTCCCTATCTCCGGGAGCACAAATAATCAATGGTATTATTAAGATTGGACCTTTAAAATTTTCTGACGCGAATTTTAATGCACGGCATAGCTGACCACCAGAGCCTACAAAGTCCTCAATTAACACAAGGTACTTTATTCCTTTTTTTATTCTGTAAGCATCTATCTTCTCAGCAGTCGCAAGTTCTTTTAAGCTCAACCAGTCAGGTCGAATACTTTGCCCTTCAAGCCCGGTTATATGAAGAAAGCTGTTAATTCTTAAACTATCTGTAACAGGGCACGGCCAAGTTGCTTTCAACTCTCCCACTAGCTGTTCAACTGCGTCATCACTAAAGATATCGATTCCTGCAATATCCGTTAACCACGGTTTAATGATGTGCTCATAGGCGCAACGGTAAAGTTCTTCAAACTCTTGCTGCCCCACAAAGAAAAGGTATTCAATAGATCTAAAAGCAATCCAACGATCTTCATCACTTTCAAAGCACGCGAGCCAAGACTCTAGCCGAATCATAAAGTCTCGGCTGATCCGCTGCGAAATTTTCTTTGTTGGCTCGAATTGATGAAATAAATGTGTAGCCAAGGTCTCGTATTGACCACGCAACCGGCTCGCGCGCAACGCTCTATTATTATCAGTAGGATGCTGATCTCTTTGTAGTTTTTCGATTATCTCAAGAGTGTTCGCCATCATGGCTTCCCTGAAAGTGCTTTACTGACCATATTCCCTATTACCAACCCCATACTCGGGGGGACTGCGTTGCCAACCAATCGAAACTGCTCTTGTATAGGGCCATGAAACACGTAACTATCCGGAAATCCTTGAACCCTAGCTGCCTCGCGCACACTAAAGCCCCGATGTTCAACAGGATGGAGAAAACATCGGGGATCTCCAAACCGTGTATCCACCGTATAGGATGCACCGTCAACTGCTGGCCTGCGATATTTACCATTAAACGTATTTTTCAGATCTACATACGACTCAAATTTTCGCAAATAACCTTTATTAATAAGCGAATTAATATCATCACTTACTTTTCTTTTTAGATCCAGATAAACATCTTTAGGAGTAACAGGATCCGCATCACCGAAACTCCTCCTTCGAATGCGTCTACGCAGTTTCATAATGCTGAGCAATACTTCTTTTTCATCTTTAGTAACTTGACCAAAAACGTTCGGGATGTCCCAGGTATGAACAGATGCGCTCCCTCCTCTAACATTACATAGCTTTTGTCCAGGTAGAATTTTTTTTGCTATCTCGTACTCACTGGAGTCAATACTGAAAGACTTTGGCTCATGATTTGGGAGCATCGAAACTCCGCTGAGAGTGTCCATTAAATGGACAGCCTCACGAGGCTCTACCTCAACGTCTACTGAAATACTTTTCTTCCACGCAATTAAAAAAGCGCGCTTTCTAGACTGGGGCGTACCTACATTACGAGCGTCTAGTATTAACGTATCTGTTTTGTAACCTGCTGAATTGAGCTTTTTATGCGCGAGGTTCCAGTATTCTTTATGATCGCCTTGCAGAATCCCTAATACGTTTTCAAAAACCATTATCTTTGGCTTCACTCCAATCGCTATCTTAACGGCAGCCTGAAGCAAGTGATTTCTTGGATCGTCTAGATTCCTCTTCCCCACCGTCGAAAAACCCTGACATGGAGAACCAGCCACGACGACGTCGCAATCAATCTTATGTGGAAGCCTTCCGTTCGAAAGATCCCAAATATGAGCGTGATCACCAATATTATTATGGTAGTTTTCGACCGCAAGCGGCCAGATATCGAAGGCAGCGACAGGCGTGAATCCGGCCTGAATGAATCCTAAATCAAGCCCGCCACAGCCTGAAAACAAGCTAATGAATCGGAGAGGCCTAGCTTCTGTAGATTGAGCGTTTGCTGTCATTTGTGATTCAGTTATCGGCGTAAGCGGCGCGTGGAGCCGCCAACCCCCGTCAGTTTCTCCGGGACCAGTTATGAGTATACCGAGATGTCATGATGGGGCCCACTCAAATCGCTGGCCATATGATACAGACGGTGGCACAGCGTCCATCCCCATCAGATAAGCGCCTGGCCCGATAATCTGTAGCCGCCGCGTGCCGGCGCAGCATCACGCCCCCATTGCCGATACCGCCACAACCACCCATTCGAATCGCGCCTGCTCATATGGCGCGCCGCATTCGAGCAACTGATCGGCATGTTGGGCTTTTCTGGATTACTCATCAAGGGTATGAGCTGGCTGAGAGTAGCGGGCACCCAACCTAACGTCATCGCCACCAATCAAAAGCACCAGCCTTTTGCGAACCTAATATTTGAATCCCAGCGATCCAAGTTCTGATGGTCTTGTATGGGTGTTAGCAGCTTACGCAGCCAGTATAGGGAGCTCCGTTTTTCTCGGCTTCGCCAGAGAGCTGTCGATGCAAGGACTCGGATTTGGCAAAAGCGAGCCGCAGTACCTGCTTATGATCCTCTCATTACTAATCCTGCCACCCTACCATGGAGGAAATTGCATTCAGGCAGTTCATCCTTGGCATGCTGCCGTTCAAGCAAAATTTCTTGATAGCTACTGTGGCAGTGACCCTTTCATCAATCTGGTTTATGTACGCGCACTTAGGCCGCTACGATTTCTGGCCCACACACGCGTTGATGCTTACCCTAGGCATGATTTTTTCTGTGGCGAGGATTCAGACAGGCGGACTTTGCTGCCGGTGGTTCTGCACAGCGCGGCGGTGGCAATTGCTGTTACCGCCAACTTCTTTTGGGGCGCTCTGGGTGGGTGAGCTTTTGCGTAATCGTTGTGAATGGTTTCAGACATTCCTCGATGAAGACGGTGATGAACAACTCCCATAAAGAGACGCAGATAGCCTCCGACGGCGTGATACAACGATGAGGGCTATCCGAAAAAGCTGAGGGTTGGCTATCCGCCGAAATCGGATGCATCCCCAAAATGGCATCATAATGCTATCATCAGAATTCCAAGCAAATCAGATTTGGTGACCACATGGAAATAGGTGATAAAACAGCAGCGGGTTCTGCCATCGCCACTGGTGCGGCAGCTGGCATAGCCAATGCTTCGATAGTTTATGGTGGAGCTGTTGCTGCTGCGAATGCGGCAGGCCTGACCGGTGCGGCAGCAACCAGCTCCGCGCTAGCCACGCTCGGAGGAGGTGCCGTCGCTGCGGGTGGAGGTGGAATGGCCGCAGGCGTTATGGCTGTGGCCAGCGCAGCAGCTTGGCCTGCGGCTGCAATTGCGGTTGCCGGGTATAGTGGTTATCGTTTGTACAAGTGGCTGAAATAAGCGGTAAATCCCATAGCCTGATGAGATTGGAATAATCAGACGACTTGGTGGTCTGCTTTAAAATTTCAGGATCATTTCGACTAGTTGTTGGATTAAAAAAGACCCGTACCATTTTTTTTGAATGTTCTGCTCTGTACGAACAGGGATTCAGTGGATCGGGGCCCTGATGCGACAAAAAGTGGCGTAAAACCCACATGTACTCCTTGTTATATGACTGTAAGGAAGCAGCCTGAATGTTTGAAAGTTTTTATGCCAAAGATTGGGTCCAAGTCTTGACCGCCTTTGCCTTTTTAATAGTAATCCTATTCACGCCTCTGATGTATTGGCGTATCAGCCAAAAACTAGAGGGAGATATTAAGAAAAAGTTCATCGAAGCAGCTTTCGACATCTATGGTGTGGTGTTTTTCCTCCTGATTGCACCTGCAGGCTACCTCGTCCTTTATTTTTTTGGATCTCAGTCTAAGTTCATGCTGAACGACCCCATGGCTTGGGTTTGTTTTGTAGGCGGCGCAGCTGCAGTTTACGATCTGATTCGCAGCAGGCTGGCACTGAAGTCCGCTAAAGACTCGTCTCGCTGCAATAAACGGACTGAATTTATTTTTATGCTCGAAAGATTAACCAAGCTTGCGCTATGCCTCTCATCGATTCCACTGCTTTACGGGATGGTGATGATTGGCGTGACAAACCTTATGGACCCAGCCTCTATTAACAACATGATGTGGTTCTTAACATTCATGATAACGGGCTTGGCAGTTACCTATGCCGTTGCTTCCAAATCACTCCTGCTCGTTTCACAAGCCTATGCATCAAACCCTGAGCTTGGCTGCTAAGCAGTATGAGACGGGAAAAGAGGAATTTTCTACTTCCCCCATGCGCTTCGACAAGCTAGCGAGAGGTATTGCAGTGAGTGCGTCATTGGCTTGAGCCATGTCATGGCGGATTTGTGACGCGGTAGCGGCGTACCGGTACAACAGCGGTACAGTAATGACCTATCGCAGATTTCCAAAAACTACGCCAAACCCACGGTTTACGGTGCTTTCAGCTTTGTGTACTTACGCTAAGCTATGTGTGGTTTTACTAAGCTTGCAGAGTTTCTAGGCAACTCATAATCCTTTGGTCCACGGTTCGAGTCCGTGTGGACCCACCATACTCAAAGCCGCGCACTGCGCGGCTTTTGTGTTTCTGGTGAGGTCCTCTCAGATACAGTCCTGTAGTGGTCTAGTGATTCCAGACACTCATTCAGGCGAGAATATCGCCAGATAGAAGTGTCTGATTACCACTACAGCTGCCTGCATGACAGGGACAGGTCAGCTTTTACGCTCTCCCCCTATCCCAGCCTTTCCCGGTGCGGTTCAGGTTCAAGCCCGCTTCGGCAACTTCCAGTTCGGCCGGATGAAGTGGCAGGTATAACCGTTCGGTATCCGCTCCAGATAATCCTGATGCTCCGGCTCCGCCTCCCAGAACTCACTCGCGGGCTCGATTTGCGTGACCACACGCCCCGGCCACAGCTTGGAGGCGTCCACGTCAGCCGCGGTATCTTCGGCAATATCCCTTTGCTGTTCGCTCAGGTAGTAAATCGCCGAACGATAACTTGGCCCAAGATCATTGCCCTGCCGGTTAGGCGTGCTCGGGTCATGGATCTGGAAAAAGAACTCAAGAATCTGCCGGTAGCTGATCACCGCCGGGTCAAACACGATCTCAATCGCTTCGGCATGATTGCCGTGGTTGCGGTAGGTGGCGTTCGGTACGTCACCACCGGTGTAGCCGACTCGCGTATGCAGCACGCCGGGGTAGCTTCGCAACAAATCTTGCATGCCCCAGAAGCAGCCGCCGGCAAGGATGGCAGTTTCGGTTGGGTTGGTCATGGTCTGTCCTTGCGGTTTATGGAGACAGGGATAGTTATGGGGTGATGCCGGGCAATACCAAGCCGGATGCAGTAAAAAACAGGATCGTGTTGCGAAACGAGTAAACGTTTTACAGAAGCCTTGGCGCCTTGCTCCTTTGCCTGCAGTTGCGTCAGAATCCGCCGGCTTGAGCGCTTGAGTCAGCGTTTCCAAGATGGCTCGGTCGCTGACAACTCAGTGATCGGGTTTAGTCGACCCACTACAAACCTGCCAACCAAACAACTATAAGCCCAATCCCCGCGCAAACCTGCCCAGTCATCGACCCTCTCAATCACCCGATCAAAACATCCGATTAGCCATCCTCAGAAACATTCCGTAACGTTGTTTCCCGGTGCGACAGATGCGCGCACCGCTTGAGCTTTTAATCCCCACGCTCAGCCCACGACCACGCACGAGCCCACCATGTCTTTGAACACCCCGCAGCAAATCGCTGAAATTGCCGTCGAAAGCGGCGTCAAGAAAGCCCACCTGGGCCTGTCTTCGTTGATGATTCTGGGCTTTCTGGCAGGGGCGTTCATTGCCCTCGGGTTTCTTCTCGATATTCATGTCAGCACCATGATTCCGCACGAGTGGGCGTCGCTGGGCAATCTGCTTGGCGCTGTGGTGTTCCCGGTCGGGCTGATTCTGGTGGTGCTGGCTGGCGGCGAGTTGCTGACCGGCAACATGATGAGCCTGCCCATGGCGCTGTTCGCCGGGCGTATCGGCCTGGGTCAGCTGGTGCGTAACTGGGTGCTGGTGACGCTGGCCAACCTGATCGGTGCGCTGTTCGTTGCTTATTGTTTCGGCCATGTGGTGGGGCTGACTGAAGGCGCCTTCATGGCCAAGACCGTGGCCATCGCCAATGCCAAGGTGGGGGCCAGCTTTGAACAGGCCTTCATCTCGGGTATTGGCTGCAATTGGCTGGTGTGCCTGGCGGTGTGGCTCAGCTACGCGAGCAAGGATGTGATCGGTAAAGTGGTCGGCATGTGGTTTCCGGTGATGGCATTCGTCGCGATCGGCTTTCAGCACATCGTCGCCAACATGTTCGTCATTCCTGCAGCGATCTTTGCCGGCGCCTTGAGCTGGGCGCAGTTCGGCGACAACTTCGTTCCGGTATTTTTGGGTAACGCGGTGGGCGGCGCGGTGTTCGTCGGCCTGGCCTATCACTTGGCCTTCTTCAATGCGGCAACACGACCTGCTGAGCTATCCAGGACCAGCGGCGCGCAAGCACCGGAATAATCTGACGCCATATAAGCTCTGCGGTGAGAAGAGATGACGACCGCAGAGCTGAAAGTTCTGCGGGGGGTGAGTGTCAATGTGGCTCAACAGGCCGCAAACCCCAATAGCGGAGAGCACCGCCTGAGCTCAGAGGACGAGATCAATCAAGGTGCCGCATGCCGCTCAGCCTGATTAGGGTACTCCATCAAAACCTGACTCAACGCCACCACACCCACCATCCCCTCCCCCAATTCAACCTCAACCCCCACACCCTGCAGCCCGCCCTCGGCTGTCCACTCCTCAAGCGCCAAGCCATGCAACTTCAAAAAAGCTTCGCGCCTGCACCATGCCTTGGCGAACGCAATCGGGCGAACCGACTCGGGCGTGCTTGACAGACCGGTAGCAACATCAGCCCCCAGATAGTCCTGCGCGACAGCGTGCCAGTCTGGCACCGCCTGAACCTGCATCAAGTCCACGCCCACTGCGCCTTGGAGATTGATGGCAGCCAGCGAGCATCCGGCTTCGTGGCTGATGGAAAATCCGGGCTCCGGCAGCCCGTCGATAAGCAGTCGCGGCGCGACACCTGAGGCGCTGATGAACGTGATCGCCCCGGATGGCAATTCGAGCCACTGTTCCACGGCGGTACGCACGCAAGTCCGAATGCGGTTTCTGGCTTCATCCCTTGCACAGCCCGGCCTGGTAACGCAGCTGACCAGCAATACATTCTGCCGAGGGAAAGGCTTTGGAGGAGCAAGCCGGCCATCTTCATCGAATGCCCAGCTCGCCCCGCACTTCATGCCCTGTCAGGTGACGCGGGACAACCAGCCCAACGGCTGCCGGCAGGGATGTGTTCGCCCTTCATCACCAGGGTCAGTGCGCCAAGGTGCGCATCGTTGCCGACGACGGCGCTGTACAGCACGGCGCTGCGTGGGCCCATGTACACGCGCTGGCCGATGCTGACGTGGTCGATCTTCATGACTCGGTCTTCGAACAGGTGGGTCTGCGGGCAGGCGCCGGCGTTCAATTCGCTGTCTGCGCCGATGCTGACGCAGTCGAATTCGGTGATGTCGGTCGTGTCCATGTAAACCCCGCGACCAATCTTGCAGCCGAGCACATTGAACGCCAGCGGCAACCACGGCGTGCCGCGCAGGTAGCGCATGAAGTTTGGTGCGGCCATGCCTTCATACAGACTGGTGATGCCCTCCGAAAGCCATACGAAGGGCGTCCACATCGGGTCAGCGCGTTTGCGATAGCGGCCCATCACCAGCCATTTCAGGGCCGCGATCAGCAGAAAGTTACCCACGCTGTACGCCACGCCGATCACTGCAAGGTAGGCCAGCACCGCGCCCCAGCGCTCGTCGTCGGCGAGTGGCATCAGGTCAAGCATGACCGTGTAGCCGACGGCGATCACTACCGCGTGCGGGGTGACGATGCGCACGCCTTCGACAAGGCCGCGGGCCAGGCGGCGCAGTGGTGAAGGTTTGAAGGTCAGCGATTCAGGAGCGCCACTGACCTGCTCGCGGGCCGGCAGGTGGATCGGTGGGGAGCCCAGCCAGGTGTCGCCGTCGACCATTTTGCTGTTGTGCGGTGCGCAGGAATGGACGCCGATCAGGACGTTTTCCGGCAGTACCGTGCCGTCCGCGATGTATCCGCCGTTGCCGACAAAGCTGCGATGGGACACGACCGTGGGCTGCATGGTCATCCAGCCGCCGTCGATGCGCTCATCACCGAGCATCACCGCATCGGCGATAAAGGTTTCATCGCCCAGGGTCAGCATGTCGGGGATGACGCCCTGTGCACTGGAGATCTCGGCGTCGCGCCCTACTTTCGCGCCCAACAGCCGATACCAGAAGGGCGAATACACCGTGGCGTAGATGCCGGACAGCACGTTGAGGCTCGCTTCCTGAATCTGGCTGATCAGCCATTTGGCGCAGTAGGTATTGCTGTGCACCTCATAACGACCCGGTTTGAGGCGCGGGAAAACGAGCCAGCGCAATGCCGCCGACGCCAGAACAGTCGCGACAATCAGCACCGCACTGGCCGGGAAGGCGATCAGGAAATAGCGCGCCAGTTGTCCCAGTGGTCCGCTGCCCTCGAACCATGGCAAGACGTTCTGCGTGTCGAACCAGTCGATCAGGAAGAAGGTCGGGAAGACCGGGATGAAGAATAACGTCGCGATCAGCAGTACGCCGAAGGCGAAGAACAGTTTTTCTGCCCGCAAACGCGCAGGGCTGGTCACAGGCCGCGCAGGTTGACCGAGCGTATCGAACGCGCCGACATCACGCGCTGGCGAGCCCTGCCAGATGCGTCCAGCGGGAACTTCCCGACCATCGGCCATGGCCGATTGGGCTTCCAGATGCCCCCACGGGCCTACAGCCGTATTGCCTTCCATGATCACGTAAGAGCCGACACAGGCATTGTCCTGCAAGGCGATACGCCCCAAATGCAACTGGCCCCGTTCAACCCGCGCATTTTCGAAGCTGACACCGTTGCCGACGCTGACCCCGTCACCGATTTCCAGCAGGTCATGAGCCCGTACTGTAGCCCCGCCGATAATCACGTCCTGCCCGATTTTCGCGCCCAGTGCGCGCAGCCACAGAGGATAAAGTGAAGAGCCGCTCAGCAGATAAGTCGGCGCCGACTCGACCATGCGGTCTGCGGCCCACCAGCGAAAGTAGGTAACGCCCCACAGCGGATAGATCCCAGGCTTAAGGCGGCCGACGATCAGCCACTTGGCTGCCAGCGCGATGAAAAACTGCAGAACGGTGGCAATCAGAAACACCGAGATCGACGCCAGAGTGGCCAGCGCGACAGAGTCGTCGGGCGAGCCGGTGAGCAAGTGGTAGGTAAAGAACGGTGCGAGCCATTGGGTCATGCGCAGGCTGACCATGACCGGCAATGCCAGCGCCTGGGCCACGCCGCAGCGCCAGCGACGCCAGGCTGACGGAGGTGTCCACTCCACCGGCGCGTCCACCTCTTGTGGCGCCTGGTCCAGCACTTCGGCAATCGCCCCGATACGCCGATGCTGGTAAATGTCGCGCACCGTGACTTGGGCGAAGCGCGGGTTGGCCCGCAGGGCCGAGGCCAAACGCGCGGCAAAGAACGAATGCCCACCCAGATCGGTAAAAAAGTCCGCATCGCGACGGATCGGCATGCCGGGGAACAGCGTGCTCAGCGCGGCAAAAAGTGCAATCTCACCTTCGGTTTGCGCCACATCAGAGTCTGCGCTGGCGGCCTTGGCATCGACCGTCAACGGCCGGGCCTTGAGCGTTTTGCGGTCGATTTTGCCGGACGTGAGGCGCGGCATGCTGTCGAGCAATTCGAAGTGTCCCGGGACCATGTACGGCGGCAACTGCGCCTGCAGGGTTTTGCGCAACTGACTCGTGAATGCGGAAGGCGTCGAGGTGTCGCTCACCAGATAGGCAATCAGCTGATCAACGCCCGCCTCGTTGCGCAACAGAACGGCAACGGTGCCCACGCTAGGCTGTTGCGCCAACAGCGATTCAATCTCGCCCAGCTCGACACGAAAGCCCCGAATTTTTACCTGATCGTCGGCCCGCCCTAGGCACTGCACCTGCCCTTCGTCGTCGATCCGGGCAAGATCGCCGGTTCGATACAAGCGCGCATCGTGATAGCCGGTGGACCATGGGTTCGGCAGGAATTTTTCCTGGGTCAGGTCCGGTCGGCCAAGATACCCCTCGGCCAGGCCGGGGCCGATAATGCACAGCTCACCGACCTCACCACGCGGCAGCAGGCTGGGCGCCAGGGTGCTCCCGACCGCAGAATCGTTGGCGATGACCAACAGCCCGTAATTGGGTAACGGTGTGCCAATCGACACCGGGCGACCACGCGACAGACGCGCCAGGCTGGCCGATACAGTGGCTTCGGTAGGGCCGTAGGTGTTGAACATCTGCCGGTTCGGCGTTGCCCAGCGATCGACCAGCGATTCAGGGCACATCTCGCCGCCCAGGTTGATCAGGCGCAGGCCGGGAACGTCTTCGCTGAACAGCGCCAGCAAAGTGGGCACCGCATGCAACACGCTGATGCGCTGCTCATTCAGCAAACGCGGCAGGGTTTCGGGGTCACCACTGGTTTCCTTCGGGCCTATCCACAGCGTCGCGCCCACCAGATAGGCGATCCAGATTTCTTCGAAGGACATGTCGAAGGCCACGGAAAAGCCCTGGTAAACCCGGTCGCTGGCCCGAATGCCGAGTATCGCGTTCTCGCTGCGCAGAAAATGGCAGATGCTGCGCTGGGAAATCAGAATGCCCTTGGGCTTGCCCGTAGAGCCGGAGGTATAGATCACATAGGCAGGATGGTCGGGAAGCACACCACTGCGGCGCACCAACGCTGCGTCGTTCGGCCTCAGCAGATTTTCGGCAGTCCACACCTTCAAGCCGGTATCGGCCAACACCGGCATCAACGCATCACAGGAAACCAGCCCGACTGCGCTGGCGTCGTCCAGGCAAATCTGCAGGCGCTCCACCGGCGTGTCCTGATCCAAGGGCAGCCAGGCAGCGCCCGCCTTGGCTATGCCGGCCTGCATGACCAGCAGCTCGATGCCGCGTGGCAGCCACAGACCGACGATATCCCCCGGACGAACACCCGCATCGATCAGCGCAGAAGCCACCTGATCGGCCTGCCGGTCCAGCTCGCCATAACTGATCTGACGCTCGCCGAAGATCAATGCCACTTGCTGCGGATTGCGCCGGGCACTGGCTTCCAGCAGATCGGCCAGCACTTCCTCACGTAGCAGCTCAGGTTGAATAGGACCGTAAATCACATCCAGCGATTGTTCGTTCTGGCCTAGCGTCGACAGGTTCAGGTTATTCATGGCAGCAGGTATTAGCTCGTCTGAAGGAGGTGCCTGAGATTTTCTGGTTATGAGCCGGTCCGTCAGCGATTGGCGCGAATTCTGTGGTGGTTGCGTGTCCGGAATATGTCCGTTTTGATACATTTTGGCTGGAGCGCTGCAGCTCTCACCGAGGCAAGAGAACAGGCTGGCAAGGCGAATATGGCAAAGGCTGGCTGTACGAATCTTGAACAACAAAACGAAGGTGGCGGATTGCCCACCAGGTGTTCATGTGTCGGACTTGTAACTCAATGAGCAAAAGCAGGGGTCGTTGAACAGCGCCCTGGTCCGGGGCTACAGCTATACGCCGGTCCGGTTGATCCATCAGGAATGCGGTGTGAGAGTCACCCTCCACATTGCCGCGCGAGTTACAGCAGACGCCTCACACTTCGGGTTCAATGACTCACAGACCGTGATGAGCTCTCACGTAATCCGTGCCGCCTCGATGAGCACATCTGGACGGTGAGCCGAATAATCACCACAATCGGCTCACTCCATGAGCCGATTAACTTTTTATTCGGCTCACTGCATAGGCAGATACGATGTCCGAACATCTCTGGATCTGGCAACAGCCGAACTGGCCACGCTTCCATTGGCGCGAAGAACGCCTTGCACCGTTGATACGAGCGTGCGCCAAGGCTCAAGGTCGCTTGCTGGGTATGAGCCGTGCAGTGGGTGGCGATGCGCAAATGTGCGAGGGCTTGAATGCCCTGCTGCAGAATATCGTCACTTCGTCCGCCATCGAAGGCGAGCGACTGAATGCAGATTCTGTCAGGTCGTCGCTGGCACGCCGCCTGGGGATCGCCGATGACGGCAAGCATAGCCCTCGCAGCGAGGGGTTGGCCGAGCTGATGCTGGACGCCACACGTGGTCATGATCAGCCACTTGACTTGCAACGTCTGTGTACCTGGCATCGCTGGCTGTTCCCGGAAGAGGACAGCTTTGTGTCTGCTCGCATCCTGGTCGGTCAATTGCGTAGCGACGAACCTATGCAAGTGGTCTCAGGGAGACTTGATCGACCCATCGTGCATTTTGAAGCGCCACCGCGGGCTGGACTTGAGCAACAGCTGGACGATTTTCTCGACTGGTTTGCCAGCAGTCAAAGTGATCCGACGCTCGATCCATTCGTGCGGGCAGGTATCGCGCATTTCTGGTTTGTAACCCTGCATCCGTTTGACGACGGCAATGGTCGCCTGACTCGGGCCATTACAGACCTGGCGCTGACTCAGGGCGATCAGCAAGCCATACGACTGTTTGCCATGTCCGCCAGCATCCTTGCTGACCGCGCCGGCTATTACCACGTTCTGGAGACCAGTCAGAAAAGCACGACCGATATCACCGAGTGGCTGGAATGGTTCCTGCGCACATTGTTGAAAAGCATTGAAAACGCCTTGGTTCATATAGAACGAGTACTGGGCAAAACGCGATTTTGGCAATTACATCGCGACAACGACCTGAGCGCCGAACAGGTCAAGGTGCTGAATCGGCTACTGGATGGCGGCGAGCGTGGCTTTGAAAACGGTCTGAGCGCAGCGCAGTATCAGGCAGCGGCGAAGGTCTCGAAGGCCACCGCTACCCGCCACTTAAGTGATCTGCTTGCCAAAAACTGCCTGGTTCGCCTACCCGGTGGAGGCCGCAGCACTCGCTACCAGATCAATCTGCCCTTGCCGTAGAACCCTGTACAGCAGAAGGAGCTGCTAGCGTTTCAGACGTGCGCCACTGGTCGCATCGACTGCAGCATCCAGTTCCGCACCGGACAGGAACTGGCTGTAGTAATCATGCAGTTCGGCTTCCCAACCGGCCACCTCGTCCAGCGCCGCCTCGGCTTGTTCCTTGCTCAAGGCAAAGTGAGCGTGCTGACTGAGCAGATTGCCTCGGTTGAGACGCGACCCTTCGATGCCGACTGACATGGCAAGTGCCTGAGCAGGCCCTTCGTCCAGAATGGGCAGTACGTCGTACATCGGCGATAACCTCCAGCCACCTTCTTTCCAGATGACTGCGTGGTTACGGGGATGGTCATCGGCATTGCCGACCAGCACGTTGTAGGCCATGCGCCGATACAGCTCATGCCGATCAACGTCAGGTGCACCACGACGATACAGCTCATCGGCGAGTGCCGCATATTGCCAGTCGGGGTGCGTACGAGCCTTCCACTCGGCGTCCATCAAGGTCAAGCCGCTGAGCATCGGCAGTCGGCGGAAGCGATGGGTTTGCTCATCAAAAGCGCGGTCGAAACGCTCGACCAACAGTGTATTGATCCGCTCGCCGCGATACAGAGAGGTGTTGGCCGCCTGCAACCCTTTAAGCCCGGCGAAGGTCATGCAGGCATGCTCAACGGAGGGCAGGTCATAGTGATCGAATTTGTCGCGAGGCTTGGCCAGAATCAGTTTTCTGTCGCCCAGATAAGTTCGCTTGGGGCGTGCGCCGCCAGCGGAAGATCGCTGATCCCTTACCTTCAGAACCTCCAGCTGCTCGGCGCTGAGCTGGCTGTCATAGATCGCTTCACAGGCATCGATGAAATGATCGAGCCCTTTGGCACGAAAGGTCTTGGGAGGCGTCTGGCCCAGCCCGTCCTGCGCGACACGCGACAGGCCAGCCATGATATTGCCCGCTCTGTCGCTGTTGGGCGACTTGAGCAGCAGCTGTATCGAGTCCAACGGGCCTTTTTCAACCCGATGCAGCAACCGCTCTCCCCAACCATCGGGCATGGCATCATCGATAAAACCCGGGACGCCACCATTTTTAGTCACGGTGTAGGACCGCGTGGACAGCGGATACCTGAAAGGATCCGGCACCCAGATGTTTTCCTGCACCGCATCCGGTGCATATTGGAATGTTCCGACTCCAGCCTGAATCGTCAGCTTACCCAGCGTCAGTGTCTCTCCGCTGACAGGGCATTCCATGTAGATATAAGCCTGGGCCATCAGAAGTCCTCCGGCTTGTGTCGAGGCAGGCGGACACGCTTTCGGTCGGCAGCTTCAAGCTGCTCGACACTGAACGACTCGTCATCCCGAAGCCCTTGAAACAATCGCTCCGACACTCCCAGCCCCCAGACCACCAACATGAAGTCACGCAGCGATACGCCTTCGGCATTGCCTGCCTCGATACGTCGAAACGTACGAAGCGAGATGCCCAGCCTTTCGGCAAGATCGACCTGGCGGATGCCTTGCTGCAACCTGGTCTGCTTTACCAGCAGGGCAATGCGCAAAAGCGTGTCGGTGCACTGAACGGGGAAAAAAGCCTTCATGAGCAGTTACCAGCGGGCAGGCGCAGGAGTTCGAGAAAAAACAAAGTAACACGGATAGCTACGTGGACCCGAAAATAATAGATCACGAAAGAACACATTAACCCTCATAAAGTGTCATTATGTGACATCTTAATTACACATAAAAATCGTGATTACTGCCCTCAGCGCTTCATTCCTACATCTTAAGTGCACAATGCCACGTCACTGATCATCGACATACCCCACCCATCCCCCATCAAAATGTGGCTTACTGAGGACTGCCATCATCCAATCAGGGAATCTCTTCCCTACCCTCGCGGTCTCTTAACGCATGACGAATTCGCGCTCTGCTTTCATACCCTCCTGGCTTCGCCCTGTTCTGCGTCCTTTGCTGGACCCGTATCGCCGTTATCGGCATGCGCGGCTGATCCACGCGGCGCGGATTGCGGTGGGCCTGCTGGTGACTATTCTGCTGACCACCGGCCTCAACCTGCCTCACGGCGAGTGGGCGTCGGTGACCATGCTGATCGTGATCGGCGGTTTGCAGCATCACGGCAATATCGGCAAGAAGTCGGTCGAACGGGCCTATGGAACCTTGATCGGTGCCGGCCTCGGTCTGATCGTGGTGGTTCAGCAGGGCTATCTGGAAATGCCATTGCTGACCTACGCAATGATGTCGGTGATGTGCGGTTTCTTCGCCTATCACGCCATCGGCAAAGGCGGTTACACCGCGCTGCTGTCGGCGATCACGCTGTTCATCGTCGCCGGTCATGGTTACAACCCGATCAGTGACGGGCTATGGCGTACCGTCGATATTCTGATTGGTATCGCACTGGCCCTGGCGTTCTCCTTCGCCCTGCCGCTGTATGCGGTGTTTTCCTGGCGCTACAACCTGGCCAGTGGTTTGCGTGACTGCGCCAAGGTCTACGGGCGAATCGTGCAGGGCCAGCCGGTTACCGCCGACGAGCATTTGAAACTGACCGCCAGGCTCAACGGCACGATGCTGCAATTGCGCTCGCTGCTGCCGTCGGTGTCCAAGGAAGTGAAGATGTCCATGGTCGAGCTGGACGCCATTCAGGGCCACTTCCGCATGTGCCTGAGCACCCTCGAGATTCTCGCCAATATTCGCCCGGCGAACCTGAATCAGCTTGCTGACGAGACACTCAAGGCATCGTTGGACGCTGACTACCGCCAGATTCGCCGGCAGCTGATCGGCATGGCCCGCGCCCTGCAAACCGGGGCCACCGAGCGTCTGGAACGCACCACTGAAACACCGGAGACACCGGAGACGCCGGAAACACCACCAGTGAAAGCCGTCATTCCTACCGAGCTGAAGGGCTACCACTTGATGACTCAGCAGTTGGCGCTCAACCTCGACGGCCTGCAGGCGCGTCTGGCCAAGACCGCCAAACGCTGGAAGTTTTAAGGAACCGCCCGTGCCCGATACCCGCCCGCCTGTGCTGGATGAAATCGATCGCCAGCTGATTGCCGCGCTGCAAATCAACGCGCGCGAAAGCGTCGCCATGCTCGCCCGGCAACTGGGCATCGCCCGTACCACCGTCACCTCGCGGCTGGCGCGCCTGGAAAGCAGCAAAGTGATTACCGGTTACGGCGTGCGCCTTGGCCAGCGCGTGGTCAGTGGCGGGTTGCAGGCGTATGTCGGCATCACCGTACAACCCCGCTCGGGCAAGGAAGTGGTGCGGCGCCTCAGTGCCATGGCGCAGGTTCAACAACTCTGTGCAGTGAGTGGCGAGTTCGATTATGTCGCCTGGCTGCGCACGGACTCTCCCGAGCAACTGGACCAGCTACTGGACCTGATCGGCAGCGTGGATGGCGTGGAGAAGACCACAACATCGATCATCCTCAGCAGCAAGATCGACCGCGGCCAGCCGGTGTGACTGCACGCTGCTATCAAGCAGCCATACAAACCGACCAGCAGGTTCGTCACTTAGCCAAAACAAACAGCATATCGACGACACTTTGCGTCTTATTAACGTGCCCGCCCTTCTCTAGACTGTTGTTTTTCGCCGTTGCCCATCAAGGTCCGTCATGAAGAACAACCGTCACCCCGCCAACGGCAAAAAGCCAATCACCATGTTTGGCCCCGATTTCCCCTTCGCCTTCGATGACTGGATTGAGCACCCGAAAGGCCTGGGCAGCATCCCTGTGGAGAACCACGGCGCTGAGGTGGCAATTATCGGTGCCGGGATAGCCGGTCTGGTGGCGGCCTACGAATTGATGAAGATGGGCCTCAAGCCGGTGGTGTACGAAGCCTCGAAAATGGGTGGCCGCCTGCGCTCGCAGGAGTTCGAAGGCGCCAAAGGCATCGTGGCCGAACTGGGTGGCATGCGCTTTCCGGTGTCCTCGACAGCGTTCTTCCATTACGTCGACAAGCTGTGCCTCGAGTCCAGGCCGTTCCCCAACCCGCTGACCGCGGCGTCCGGCAGCACCGTTATCGA
This sequence comes from Pseudomonas syringae pv. coryli str. NCPPB 4273, assembly GCF_000972175.1. Lineage (NCBI taxonomy): Bacteria > Pseudomonadati > Pseudomonadota > Gammaproteobacteria > Pseudomonadales > Pseudomonadaceae > Pseudomonas > Pseudomonas syringae pv. coryli. Next base: position 38,736 of record NZ_AWQP01000045.1, read on the forward strand.
CCTGGAAGGCACCACGTACTACGCACAGATGCTCTCGGACCTGCCGGCACTGTTTCAGGAAGTCGCCGACGCCTGGGCCGACGCACTGGAAAGCGGCTCGCAATTCGGTGACATCCAGCAGGCCATCCGCGACCGTGATGTGCCACGTCTCAAAGAGCTGTGGAACAAGCTGGTGCCGTTATGGGACGACCGCACGTTCTATGACTTTGTCGCGACCTCCAAGGCCTTCGCCAGGCTGTCTTTCTTTCACCGCGAAGTGTTTGGCCAGGTGGGCTTCGGCACGGGCGGCTGGGACTCGGACTTCCCCAACTCGATGCTGGAAATCTTCCGCGTGGTAATGACCAACTGCGATGAGCACCAGCATCTGATCGTCGGCGGCGTGCAGCAAGTGCCGGTCGGCTTGTGGAGCCATGTACCCGAGCATTGCGCGCACTGGCCCAAGGGCACCAGCCTGTCGTCGTTGCACCGCGGCGCACCACGTCCCGGCGTGAAGCGCATTGCGCGCGCCGAGGATGGCAGTTTTGCGGTGACTGACAATTGGGGCGACACCCGGCAGTACGCTGCCGTGCTGACCACCTGCCAGAGCTGGCTGCTGACCACGCAGATCGAGTGTGAAGAGTCGCTGTTCTCGCAGAAGATGTGGATGGCCCTGGACCGCACCCGCTACATGCAGTCCTCGAAGACCTTCGTGATGGTCGACCGCCCGTTCTGGAAGGACAAGGACCCGGAAACCGGCCGCGACCTGATGAGCATGACCCTCACCGACCGGCTGACCCGTGGCACGTACCTGTTCGATAACGGCGACGACAAACCCGGCGTGATCTGCCTGTCCTACTCGTGGATGAGCGATGCTCTGAAGATGCTCCCGCAGCCCATCGAGAAGCGGGTGAAGCTGGCGCTGGATGCCTTGAAGAAGATCTACCCGAAAGTGGACATCGCAGCGCGGATCATCGGTGATCCGATTACCGTGTCATGGGAAGCCGATCCGCACTTCCTGGGTGCGTTCAAGGGTGCGCTGCCGGGCCATTACCGCTATAACCAGCGCATGTACGCGCACTTCATGCAGCAGGATATGCCCAGCGAACAGCGCGGCATGTTCATCGCCGGCGACGATGTGTCCTGGACACCGGCGTGGGTCGAAGGCGCTGTGCAGACTTCACTGAACGCCGTGTGGGGGATCATGAACCACTTCGGCGGCAAGACTCACGCCGAGAACCCCGGCCCCGGTGATGTGTTCCACGAAATCGGCCCGATTGCACTGGGCGACTGACAGAAGGAAAACCCCATGCGCGTTGCGCTGTATCAATGCCCACCATTGCCGCTGGATGTCAGCGGCAACCTGACTCGCCTGGAACAGCAGGCTCAGGCCGCCGCCGAGCGAGGGGCACAGGTGCTGATCTGCCCGGAAATGTTCCTCAGCGGCTACAACATCGGCGCTCAGGCTGTCGGTGAGCTGGCGCAGGCGCAGGACGGTCCGGCAGCGACGCGCATTGCCGCCATCGCACAGGCCTGCGGCATTGCGATCCTCTACGGCTATCCGGAGCGCGCAGCTGATCGGCAGATCTACAACGCCGTGCAGTTGATCGACAGCCAGGGCACGCGCCTGTGCAACTACCGCAAGACGCACCTGTTCAGCGAGCTCGACAAGTCGATGTTCGCTGCAGGCGACGATCATTACCCGGTGGTCGAATTGAATGGCTGGCGCCTGGGACTGCTGATTTGCTACGACGTGGAGTTCCCCGAAAACACCCGTCGGCTGGCCTTGGCAGGAGCCGAGTTGATTCTGGTCCCCACTGCAAACATGCTGCCTTACGATTTTGTCTGCGACGTGACGGTTCGGGCGCGGGCTTTCGAGAATCACTGCTACGTGGTGTACGCCAACTACTGCGGCAGCGAGGGCGCGATTCGTTACTGCGGGCTCAGCAGCCTCTGCGCGCCGGATGGCAGCCGCCCATTGTTGGCAGGTCAGGACGAAGCACTGCTGGTCGGCACGCTGGACAAGTCACTGCTGGCCCAGGCCCGAACCGCGAACGACTACTTCATGGATCGCCGCCCGGCGCTTTATACGTCGCTGACTTGATCCTGAAGCGGCCAGTTCTCGTTGCCTATCGTGCCCATGCTCCGCGTTGGCATGCCGTTCTGGACGCTCTGCGTCCTCTATTCCGCAGCTTTGAGCAGCAGGCTCGCGAACGGGTCAGCTAATCCGCTAGCATGACGCCTCGCCTCGCACAGCTTTCCGGACGCCCCTCATGCCTGCCGCACACGCCACTGACACTCAACGCCTCACGCTGGCCAACGGCCTGAATGTGGTGCTGTGTCACGAGCCACGGCTCAAGCGCTGTGCGGCCTCGTTGCGCGTAGCAGCCGGCAGTCACGACGCGCCGAGGGCTTGGCCTGGGTTGGCGCATTTTCTGGAGCATCTGTTTTTCCTCGGCACCGAACGCTTCCCGGCCGGGGACAACTTGATGACCTTTGTGCAGCATCATGGCGGGCAGGTCAATGCCAGTACCCGCGAGCGCACCACTGACTTCTTCTTCGAACTGCCGCAGGCCGCCTTTGCCCAAGGGCTGGAGCGCCTGTGCGACATGCTTGCCAAGCCGCGCATGGACATCGCAGATCAATTGCGCGAACGCGAAGTGCTGCACGCCGAATTCATCGCCTGGCTCGGCGATAGCGCATCCCGCGATCAGGCGCGCATGCTGACAGCGATCAACCCTCAGCATCCGTTGCGTGGCTTTCACGCCGGCAATCGCTACAGCCTGCCAGTGCCCAACCCGGCTTTTCAGCAGGCATTGCACGACTTTTATCAAGGCTTCTATCAGGCCGGACAGATGATCCTGTGCCTGAGTGGCCCACTGCCGATGGCTGAACTGCAGGCGCTGGCGACAAACCACGGCGCAGTTTTCTCCAGCGGGATGAAGCTCAAACAGCGCCCGCCTCCAGCATTGATGGCCAGTCCTCGACAGGCTGGCGAGCAAAACCATCTGCTGTTTGCTGTTGAGGACTTGCCGGACAAGGCTGACGAAGCTGTGGCATTCTTCTGTCACTGGCTCAATGCAGCGCAGCCTGGCGGACTGGTCGCCGAGCTGGCCCGCAGGGGCCTTTGCACCTCATTGAACGCCGCGCCGCTTTACCAGTTCGGCGGGCAGCTTTTGCTGGATATAGAGTTTAAGGGCGAACCGGCGAACGCGACCGCTATCAGCAGCCTGCTTTTCAGCTGGCTCGGTTTCTTCAAGGCTCACTGGCCAACGCGAATCGAGGAATACCACCGTCTCGAACGACGCCGTCTGCAGATGTGCGGAGCATTGGCTCTGGCAAACCATCACTGTCGCGAAACGCCCGCGCAGTTGAGCGAGCACGGCCAAAAAGCCTTAAGCGCATTACTGTCGAAGCTCACCGCTGATGTGGATAACCTCGATCCAGAGCCTGTCACTTGGCGCCTGCCAGCGCCAAATCCGTTTCTTGATACGGCAGCGGACGACCCCGCTGAAGCCGCGCTGTACCTGCGTTGGCAACTGCCGTCCCCGCAGCCCGCTTTTTGGCGGATACTCGATGCCGCGCTCAAGCCACTGGTCGAAGACGCACGTCAGGCCGGGGCAACCCTGACCTTCACTGCGTACGGCCCGTACTGGCAGCTTCAATTGAACGGCTTGCGCGAACCGATGGTGGCGGTCCTGCAACAAAGCCTGCAGCGCTTGCAGCACCCCGATGCACACACGCTGGAACACGACGAGCCGGTATTGATCCCGATTCGTCAGTTGCTCAAGCAGCTTGCCGATCACTACCTGCGCAGTGACCCGGAGGTGGCCATAAGCGACCTGCCAGACGTATGGGCGGCTTCGCGCTGGAGCAGTTTAACCAGCGGTTTCGACCCGGCCAGCCAGTCAATGCTGGACGCGGTGTTGAATGCAGTACCTAGCGTTCAGCGAACCTCCCCGAGCGATGTGCCAACCATTCGCGCTGGCAAGCACTGGGCGGCGCAAGCTTCGTCCTCCTCGGAAAACGCGGTGCTGGTGTTCTGCCCGGCCCCCTCGACTTCCATCGAAGATGAAGCCGCCTGGCGTCTGCTCGCGCACCTGGCCCAAGCGCCGTTCTATCAGCGGCTGCGGGTCGAGCTGCAATTGGGTTACGCAGTGTTCAGTGGCCTCAGGCAGATCGATGGGCGGACCGGCTTGCTGTTCGGCGTGCAATCCCCCACCAGCAGTGCCCAACAGCTGTTTGCGCACATCGAGGCCTTTATCGGCAAATTGCCGCAACTGGTCCGCGACGCAGATCTGCCTGAGCAGACCAAAGCCCTTGCAGCGCAGTTCGAGCCGTCGAGCCTGCCGGAGCAACAGCGTGCCGACCTGCAGTGGCAGGCACACCTTGCCGGGCACCAGGGTGACCATGCGCAGACCTTGCAGCAGGCTCTGTCAAATCTGGATACACACTCGTTGCTAGCCTCTGCGGATCAATTGATCAGCGCCACAGGTGGCTGGCTGATCGTGGCCAATCGCCCTGCCAGCGCGGCGGTTCCGCAATCCTTACCTGAACAGTAACGGTCTTTCATGCAGATTCTAGCCCTGCTGAATTGTGAAAATGAGTAACATAGCTCCCTAAGCATCTGAACGTATGCCTCCAGCGATGCACTAAGATGTAGTCACCCACCGCTGCACTTATCCGAGGAGATTTTTATGTCGTGGACTAAACCTGCTTACACTGATCTGCGTATCGGCTTCGAAGTCACCATGTACTTCGCAAGCCGTTGATTTCAGTGCGCTGTGAAGCCTCGGTTCGCCGGGGCTTTTTTTATGGTTATGGCTGTTTTTTATTTCAGAGCGTGTCCCGGGAGCTGTCATGTACATCCAGATTCTAGGTTCTGCTGCTGGCGGTGGATTCCCCCAGTGGAACTGCAACTGCGTCAATTGCGCAGGTTTTCGCGACGGCAGCCTGCGTGCCCATGCGCGGACCCAGTCGTCCATTGCGCTGTCCGACGACGGTATCAACTGGGTGCTGTGCAACGCCTCCCCGGACATTCGCGCGCAATTGCAGGGCTTTGCGCCGATGCAGCCCGGGCGCGCGCTGCGCGACACCGGCATCAGCGCGATCGTGTTGATGGACAGCCAGATCGACCACACCACCGGCCTGCTCAGCCTGCGCGAAGGCTGCCCGCATCAGGTGTGGTGTACCGATATGGTTCATGAGGACCTGAGCACCGGTTTCCCGCTGTTCGAAATGCTCAAGCACTGGAACGGCGGCCTGACCTGGAACCGCATCGAGTTGCAGGGCAGCTTCGTGATTCCGGCCTGCCCGAACCTGCGCTTCACGCCCTTCCCGCTGCGCAGCGCCGCCCCGCCCTACTCGCCACACCGTTTCGACCCGCACCCGGGCGACAACATCGGCCTGCTGGTCGAAGACACCCGTACTGGCGGCAAGCTGTTCTATGCCCCAGGCCTGGGCAAGGTCGATGAAGCGCTGGCCGAGAAGATGCGTGACGCCGACTGCCTGCTGGTCGACGGCACCATGTGGGACGACGACGAAATGCAGCGCCGTGGCGTGGGCACGCGTACCGGCCGGGAGATGGGCCATCTGGCACAGAACGGCCACGGCGGCATGCTGGAAGTCCTCGAAGGCTTCCCCGAGCAGCGCAAGGTGCTTATCCACATCAACAACACCAACCCGATTCTCGACGAAGACTCCCCGGAACGTGCGGAGCTGGTTCGTCGCAACGTCGAAGTGGCCTTCGATGGCATGAGCATCGAGCTTTAGGAGCTGACATGAGCGAAGCGACTGCGCTGTCCCCCGCCGAATTCGAACAGGCCTTGCGCGCCAAGGGCGCCTATTACCACATCTATCACCCGTTCCATGTGGCGATGTACGAGGGCCGAGCGACCCGCGAGCAGATTCAGGGCTGGGTCGCCAACCGTTTCTACTATCAGGTGAACATTCCGCTCAAGGACGCGGCGATTCTGGCCAACTGCCCGGATCGCGAGATCCGTCGCGAGTGGATTCAGCGCCTGCTCGATCATGACGGTGCGCCCGGCGAAGACGGCGGCATCGAAGCCTGGCTGCGCCTCGGCCAGGCCGTGGGACTGGACCCGGACCAGCTGCGCTCGCAGGAACTGGTGCTGCCAGGCGTGCGTTTTGCCGTCGACGCCTACGTGAACTTCGCCCGCCGCGCCAACTGGCAGGAAGCCGCCAGCAGCTCGTTGACCGAGTTGTTCGCACCGCAGATCCACCAGTCGCGTCTGGACAGCTGGCCGCAGCACTACCCGTGGATCGACCCGGCCGGCTACGAATATTTCCGCACGCGCCTGGGTCAGGCCCGACGCGATGTAGAGCACGGCCTCGCCATCACGTTACAGCACTACACTACGTACGAAGGTCAGCAGCGTATGCTGGAAATCCTGCAGTTCAAACTCGATATCCTGTGGAGCATGCTCGATGCGATGTCCATGGCCTACGAGTTGAACCGCCCGCCGTATCACAGCGTCACAGACCAAAGGGTCTGGCATAAGGGGATTACCCTATGAAGCACGATCCGCAGTTCCGAGCGTTGACACCCAAATGGCATCAAGGCTATCGCTTTCAGTACGAGCCTGCGCAAAAGGCGCATGTGGTGCTTTACCCTGAGGGCATGATCAAACTCAATGACAGCGCGGCCCTGATTGGCGGGTTGATCGATGGCAAGCGCAGCATCGCCGCCATCATTCATGAGCTTCATCAGCAGTTCCCCAATGTTCCCGAGCTGGGCATGGACGTCGACGAGTTCATGGAAGGCGCCAAAAAGAAAAACTGGATCGATCTTGTCTGACATAGCACCCGTCACCAACACCCCGTACATACCGCCCACTCCCGAGGTCGGGCTGCCATTGTGGCTGCTCGCCGAGCTGACCTATCGCTGCCCGCTGCAGTGCCCGTATTGCTCCAACCCTCTGGATTTTGCCAAACAGGGCCAGGAGCTGAGCACCGAGCAGTGGTTCAGGGTCATGCAGGAAGCGCGGGAAATGGGCGCGGCGCAGATCGGTTTTTCCGGCGGCGAGCCGCTGGTACGCCAGGACCTCGCCGAACTGATCGCCGAGGCGCGGCGTCTGGGCTTCTACACCAACCTGATCACCTCGGGCATCGGCCTTACCGAAGAGAAGATCATCGCCTTCAAGGAAGCAGGCCTGGACCACATCCAGATCAGCTTTCAGGCCAGCGACGAGCAGGTCAACAACATGCTCGCCGGCTCGAAAAAAGCCTTCGCGCAGAAGCTGGAGATGGCCAAGGCGGTTAAAAAGCACGGCTACCCGATGGTGCTGAACTTCGTGACCCACCGGCACAACATCGATCGCATCGACAAGATCATCGAGCTGTGTCTCGCGCTGGAAGCGGACTTCGTCGAACTGGCGACCTGTCAGTTCTATGGCTGGGCGCACCTGAATCGCCTCGGTCTGCTGCCGACCAAAGATCAACTGGTCCGCGCTGAAGCCGTCACCAATGAATACCGCGCCCGGCTGGAGGCAGAGAATCATCCGTGCAAGCTGATTTTCGTCACCCCTGATTATTACGAAGAGCGTCCCAAAGCGTGCATGAACGGCTGGGGCAATATCTTCCTGACCGTGACACCGGATGGCACGGCGCTGCCCTGCCACGGCGCGCGGCAGATGCCGATCCAGTTCCCCAATGTGCGCGATCACAGCATGCAGCACATCTGGTATGACTCGTTCGGCTTCAATCGCTTCCGCGGTTACGACTGGATGCCCGAGCCGTGCCGTTCGTGTGACGAGAAGGAAAAGGACTTCGGCGGCTGTCGCTGCCAGGCTTTCATGCTGACCGGCGACGCCGCCAATGCCGACCCGGTGTGCAGCAAATCCTATCACCACGGGATCATCACTCAGGCTCGTGACGAGTCCGAAACCGCTACTCAAACCATTGAAGAGCTGGCCTTTCGCAATGACCGAAACTCACGACTCATCGCAAAATCCTCCTGAACGCCTGAGCGCCGCCCAAGCGGTCGCGGCAGGCGTCGACTTCGCCGAACTGGATGTCAGCTCGGCGGGCCTGTTCTGGAACGAATACCGCCCCGAAGACGGCGCCAGTCGCATCTGGCACTGGTACGCCAACAGCAAGCGCTGCCTGACGCCACAAGGCTTCAGCGTACGCAGTCGGGTGTATGAATACGGTGGTGGTTCGTTCTGCCTCGCCGACGACGCCGTAGTCTTCGTCAACGAGCGCGACCAGCAACTGTATCGACAGGCACTGGACGCCAGCGAGCCGGTGGCGCTGACCGAGGGCGACAAGCGCTACGGCGGCGTGTTCTTCAGCGGCGGCCAGATTCTGGCCGTTGAAGAGGACCGCAACACGCATCGACTGGTGGCTATCGAGCTGGCTGACGGCAAGCGTCAGTTGCTGGCCGAAGGCGCTGATTTCTACTCATCGCCGATTGTCAGTGCCGACGGCAGACGCCTGGCCTGGATCGAATGGCAGCGCCCGCATCAGCCGTGGACCAGCACCCGCTTGATGTGTGCGACCAAACAGGACGACGGCAGTTGGGCCACTGCGAAGTGCATCGCAGGCGATGGTGCGCAAGAGTCTCTGCAACAACCGCGCTTCGATGCCCATGGGCGTCTGTATTGCCTGACTGATCGTGCGGGTTTCTGGCAGCCGTGGGGCGAATCGCCTTCCGGGTTTGCGCCGCTTCCCGCCTGTCCGGCGGATCATGCATCCGCGCCCTGGCAAATGGGCAGCTGCACCTGGCTGCCGATCAACGATGGTTACCTGGCGAGCTGGTTTGCAGACGGTTCAAGTGTTCTGGGGCTGTGCCAGGCCGACGGCAGCGTCGAGGATTTCAGCGCAGGCTACAGTCGCTTTCGCAGCCTCGCCATTGACGAAGAGTTCGTCTATTGCATTGCGGCCTCGGCCATCAGCACCTCTGCGGTACTGGCCATTTCTCGCCACGACGGCAGTGCCCAGGTGCTTGCCGGAGGCGGATCGCCGCTGCCGGCCGACCAGATCAGCCGTCCTCAGACATTGCGTTACCCCAGTGGCGGGGCCGAGGCTCATGGCTACTTCTATCCGGCCATGACCGGCGCAGAAAAACCGCCGCTGGTGGTGTTCATCCATGGCGGCCCGACCTCTGCCTGCTACCCGGTGCTGGACCCGCGCATTCAGTACTGGACGCACCGCGGCTTCGCCGTCGCAGACCTCAATTATCGCGGCAGCAGCGGCTACGGTCGCGTGTACCGGCAAGGCCTGCACCTCACCTGGGGCGTGGCGGACGTCGAAGACGCCTGTGCAGTCGTGAAACATCTGGCCGAGCGCGGCCTGATTGACGAACGACAGGCTTTTATTCGCGGCGGCAGTGCGGGTGGCTACACCACGCTCTGCGCGTTGGCCTTCCACGACGTATTCCGCGCGGGTGCCAGCCTGTACGGCGTCAGCGACCCGGTGGCACTGGCCAGGGCGACGCACAAATTCGAAGGTGATTATCTGGACTGGCTGATCGGCGACCCCGACAAGGACATCGAACGCTATCAGGCTCGTACGCCCCTGCTGCATGCCAACAGCATCAGCGTGCCGGTCATTTTCTTTCAGGGCGAGCTGGATGCCGTGGTGGTTCCGCAACAGACCCGGTCCATGCTCAAGGCCTTGCAGGACAACGGTATCAAGACCGAAGCGCACTTCTATGCGGACGAGCATCATGGGTTCCGCAAGGCAAATAACCTGGCAGATGCGCTGGAGAAGGAATGGCGTTTCTATCGGGATGTGCTGGATGCCTGATCAGGCCGTGTGATCGTTCCCGCATCAGGGAACGATCAGCGAGTGCAACGAGGTGTTACTTACGCGAAACGATGATGTAGATCGCGTGGATGATGCCCGGGATGTAACCCAGCAGGGTCAGCAGAATATTCAACCAAAAAGCGCCAGCAAAGCCTACTTGCATGAACACGCCTACCGGAGGCAGCAGAATGGCGAAAATGATACGAATGATGTCCATGAAAAGCTCCTGATTGATTGGCTCTGATTGGCCATACAGCTAATCGACCCTGGCCGGCGGTGAGGGTTCAACCGGCTCTGGCACCGCGCCATTATTCTTTAGCGGGAGGGGCTCAGGACAAGCGTTGCAATGCGGGCACAGCAGCGTGTGCTGCGAGCGGAAAGAAAACAGAATCGTCAAAACGCAAACAAAGAAAACCCCGCCGAAGCGGGGCTTTCCAGACTGTTTCCCTGATTTCCCTTTCACCCCGCCATCCTGGCAGGCTTCCCTACGTGTCCCTGTTATGTCTTGTTGCGCTTCCTGCGCTACGTCCATAAGCAAAGATTAACTTTGGATCCCTTTCTTGGGAAGAGGCCAATTGGCGTCACGTAGTGTAAGCAAATGCTTACAAGACTTTTCCGGGTCAGAATTGTGACGCCTTCAACAGGTACAGCGACTCGCTGCCGGCGCGCACCGAGGCATCCAGCGAGTGAATACGCGGCAGCAGACGTGCGAAGTAGAAGCGTGCGGTACCCAGTTTGCTTGCGTAGAACTCCTCCTGCTGCTCTTTACCCAGTGCTGCCTTGGCCATCATGGCCCACATGTAGGCATACGCCGTGTAACCGAACAGATGCAGGTACTCCACAGAGGCTGCGCCGATTTCATTGGGATTGTTGCGCGAGCGATCCAGCACCCAGCCGGTCAGTTCATCGAGCATGTTCAAGGCTTTGCTCAGCGGCTGAGTGAACTCGCTGAGCGCGTTGTCCGAGCCGCTGATGAACTGGCGGACTTCATCGGAGAACAACTGATAGAGCGCGCCATTCGAACCGACGATCTTGCGCCCGACCAGGTCCAGCGCCTGAATGCCGTTGGTGCCTTCGTAGATCTGCGTGATACGCACGTCACGCACCAGTTGTTCCTGGCCCCACTCGCGGATATAACCATGACCTCCGAATACCTGCTGGCCATGCACGGTGGTTTCCAGACCGATATCACTCAGGAACGCCTTGGAGACCGGTGTCAGCAGCGCGGCCAGATCATCGGCACGTTTGCGCGCGGTATCGTCTTCGCTGAACTTGGCAATATCCAGTTGCAGAGCGACGTAGCTGGAAAACGCCCGACCGCCTTCGTTGAAGGCTTTCATGGTCAACAGCATGCGACGCACGTCGGGGTGGACGATGATCGGGTCAGCGGCCTTGTCCTTGTTCTGCGCGCCGGTCGGGGCACGGCTCTGCAGACGGTCCAGCGCATACTCGACGGCGGCCTGATAAGAGCGCACGCCAGACGCCAGGCCCTGAATACCGACGCCGAGGCGCTCGTAGTTCATCATCGTGAACATCGCCGCCAGGCCCTTGTTCGGCTCACCGATCAGGTAACCGGTGGCGGCGTCGAAGTTCATCACGCACGTCGCCGACGCCTGGATGCCCATCTTGTGCTCGATCGAACCACAACTGACGGTGTTGCGCTCGCCGATGCTGCCGTCGTCGCCAACCATGAACTTGGGCACCAGAAACAACGAGATGCCTTTCGGGCCAGGCGGTGCATCCGGCAACTTGGCCAGCACCAGATGGATGATGTTTTCGGTCAGGTCGTGTTCGCCACCGGTGATGAAAATCTTGCTGCCGGTGATCTGGTAAGCGCCGTCCGCCTGGGGTTCGGCGCGGGTGCGAATGATGCCCAGATCCGTACCAGCGTGAGCCTCGGTCAGGCACATCGACCCGGCCCAGACGCCTGAATACATATTGGGCAGAAATTTGGTCTTGAGCGCTTCGGTCGCATGGGTGTCTATCGACACGCAGGCGCCGGAGGTGAGCATCGCGTACAGACCGAACGCCAGGCTGGCAGAGTTGAGCATCTCTTCGACCTGAGCCGACACCACCTTGGGCATGCCCATGCCGCCAAACTCGGGGTTACCGCCCACACCGACCCAGCCGCCTTCGGCGTAGATCTTATAGGCCTCGGGAAAACCTGCAGGTGTGGTGACGACGGTGTCCTTCCAGTGGCAGCCCTCCTCGTCACCGTTGCGGCTCAGCGGCGCAATGGTCTTGCTGGTCACTTTACCGGCTTCTTCGAGAATGGCTTCGACCGTTTCAGCGTCGACGGTTTCGGCCAACTCGGGCAATTGAGCCCAGAGCTTTGAAACCTCGAAGACTTCATTGAGGACGAAGCGCATATCGCGCAGTGGCGCTTTATAGTCAGCCATGGCAAACCTCGTGAACACGGATCGAAATGCTTTGGGAAGCCGATCGATGCATCCAGCGACGCAGATCAGCAGTCGAGTTCCACGAGTCTAACCGAACAACATTTCAGAGACATAGGGTCGTGTCATGACTGAATAGTCATAACAGGTCACGGGAAGTGCCAGGGTTTGCTCAGGTTGCCGCTTCAGTCGTGCGCACAGCGCCGCGTCGGTTCAACTGCCCGTAAGCCACCACACAATTGCGCCCGGCGCCCTTGGCCGCATACAGCGCCTGGTCGGCGCTCTTGAGCACTTCCTCGGGCGTGCGATGCTCCGGCTGGCGTTCGGCAACGCCGATACTCACCGTCACCGACACGCTGCCTGCCTGCGCGCCACTGCGACGCTGGCGGCCTTGCTGGTCGTCCTGAGGGCGATTGTCCTTGTTGCGCAGCTGAATCTCGTAGCTGGCGATAGTCTCGCGAATGGCTTCCAGGTGCGGCATGCATTCATCGATGCTCTTGGCGGCGAACACAATGGCGAACTCCTCACCCCCATAGCGATAGGCCTTGCCGCCACCATTGGTGATTTTCGACAGCTTGCTGGCCACCAGACGCAGCACCTGATCGCCCACATCGTGGCCGTGGGTGTCGTTGAATTTCTTGAAGTGATCCACGTCGCTCATCGCCAGCACATAGTTGCGACCCAGGCGCTGCATGCGCTCATTGAGCGCCCGCCGTCCAGGCAACCCGGTGAGCTCGTCACGGAAGGCCATCTGATAGGCCTCATGAGCGACCGCAGCGGCAATCATCAGCATCACCTGACTGCAAAGGATGTTCAGCGTGAACGGCAGGATGAAGGTCTTGGGCAATGCCCAGAACAAACCCAGCAAGCCGACAATCTGCGCCGCGTGCAGCGGTCGCGGCTTTTCCAGGTATTGCCAGATCAGCACCCCGAAGGACACCAGAAACATCGCATAAGAAAGCTGAATCAGGCTCATCCATGCGCCATGCAGGGCAGGCCAGCGGATGTCGGCCAGCCAGACTTGCAGCTCGACCGGATAACTTTGCTCAAGCCCCACCGCCACGCCGCCCAGCGCCACCAGCACCGCGAGCCGCGCGACCATGTCCTGGAACAGATGCGTGCGTTCCTCCCATGCCGCATACAGCCCGAACAGCAGCGGCAGCAGCAGGCAGACCAGGTGAAAGATCACCGCCGCATCCTCGCGGACCTTGCCGTGGTCACGGTAGTAATCGGTCTGGGTGTCGAGCAGGTAGTAGGCGATATACACCGTGACCATCAGAAACAGCTCGCGCTGACGTCGGTAAACACAGCAGTACGCACCGCCCAACAGCAGAACCAGAGTAGGAAGCACGTTGAACAGCGAAGTGAAGAAGACGTTCAGGTCCTTTACATACGCAGCCGCGAGCCCCGCCACCAGCAAACCCAGTGAAGGCAGAAAATGACTCAAGCGTGCAGCTGATGGACGCAACAAAAGGGGTTATCTCCTACCCGGCATCTGGATGACTGGCTGGCCTGATGGCATTGTGCCCCTCCCCAGCAAACAATGCATCGGCAGGATCAACAAACAACTTAATTTCTGTAACGGCAGGAAGTGGGAAATGTTTATTGCGGGCGTCTAGCGCCAATGCGTTGGCATGCATTAGGTAACGCTTCGCGTCGTGCTGCAGCGCAACGTCATGCTTTACCTGTCATCACTGCACATAAAAGCGCTTTTTTATCGCGATATTACTGACGACGCAGATCGCGACGTAAGTGACAGGGGCTTTGGTCACTTTGGCCCCATCAAAGTGACTCGCCGAGGGGCGAAAAGGTGACCTGAGTCGAACCTCAATCTACCTGACATCAAAAAACCGCTGTGTGACGCGGAGCGTCACGAACTGCATTCCCACGCGGAGCGTGAGGAACGATAGTCATCAGGTTCCGGGCCGTACCTCTAGCCCGACTACTTTAAAGTGCTTTTCGATCACGGTGGCACTGACGACGCAGAGTGCGACGTAAGTGACGGCTGAGTCCTGGCGCTGATCCGGGGGTAGCCTGGCAGGACGCCAGGCTAGCCGCACCGCGCCATGGATGGCGCGTTGCGGCGACCCCCGGATCAGTGACAGGGCGAAGGAACCCGACGAAGTCGGGCCGGA
>NZ_AWQP01000046.1:0-77760 GCF_000972175.1 Pseudomonas syringae pv. coryli str. NCPPB 4273
GTCCAGCATGTCTTGAGTTCCATCCTTTGAAACAATCTATAACCTGGATGGTGCTTGAATACTTCCTTTATCTCAATGCAGAAATTGAGCAGGGCGCTACCGCAGCAAAAATCCAGAGTTTTCCTACAGCGTCTTGCCGTTGGATATTTGTACTGTCGAAGCGTCTCACCCAGAGGGCACCGATCAAAGAAGCTTTGGCCACTCTTCTCGCTGTTAACTCAGCGATTTTCATTCGAGCAGCACCTTTCCAGGGCTTTTTTATTCGGCGATTACTGCAGGCTTATATTGGCCAGCGTAACGATAATGCCGATTGCCGCGACGACGGCGGCGATTGCGTTGATCAAGAACACGGTGCGTAGGGTTGTGGAGAGTCTCCACGGTTTTACGGCGAAGGCATAAACCAGCAGAAAGATGATGGCGAAGATCTCCACCTGCGCGAGCAGAACCACCGCGCCACCGAAGGCCATTGGCCCGGAAGGGGTCGCGGGATCCTGTGACAGGTAGGAGCTCAGCAGGGTGCCGATGATCGGCAGCCAGATCCCCAGGCTGATAAGGATCAGGGGAACGGGGTTGAAAGCGCGTGCTTTGTTTTCGGTGTCCAATGTTGTTCCTTGATGAGGTAGCCAGGGCTCAGGGCTTGTCGATAACGGAAGCCTCTTGAGGCGGCTCGGTCTTCGCCGTGCGTATCTCTCGGTTCCATTGCAGGATGATCATCACCAGCGTCGGAATGCCCAACAGCGCGGTGATCAGGAAGAAGTTGTGGTAGCCGTACTTTTCCACCACCACACCGGAATAGCCGCCCAGCAGGCGCGGTAGCAGCAGCATGATGGAACTGAGCAAGGCGTATTGCGTGGCAGAGAATTTCAGGTTGGTGAGGCTCGACAGGTAGGCGACGAACGCCGATGTCGCAAGCCCTGAGCTGAGGTTGTCCAGCGAGATGGTGAGGATCAGCATCTTCACGTTCGGGCCCATATCGGCCAGCAACAGGAACAGGATATTGGTCGAAGCCGAGGCCAGTCCGCCGATGAACAGGATCGGCATGATGCCGAAGCGCACAATCAGCAGCCCGCCGATACCGGCCCCCAGCAGGGTCATGATCAGGCCGAAGATTTTGCTGACGCTGGCGATCTGGTCCTTGGTAAAGCCCTGGTCGATGTAGAACACGTTGGCCATGACCCCCATCACCGTGTCGGACATCCGGTAGGTCGCGATCAGGCCCAGCAACAGCAGCGCCTGCCAGCGGTAGCGCATGATGAAATCGTTGATCGGGGTGAGCACCGGTGCCAGTCCGCGGCGACCCATCGAGGACAGGCAGGCGATGGTCAGGAGCGTGTAGAGAATCGCGCGTAAAAACGCCCGGTCTTCCAGCAACAGGTCCATCCAGCTGGTGCCGTTGAACAGCACACTGGCGAAGTCGGTATTGTAAAGCTGGGTAAACATCGCCGGTACGGAGACCAGCAGCACAATCAGCACGAACACCGAGGCCAGCTGGTGCGTAAAGCCATAGCGCGCTGCCGACAGCTGGGTGCGCAGCGGCACCGGCGGCTCGCGCATGATCAGTGTGGTGACCAGGGCGGGCAGCATCAGCAGCCCGAACAGCACATAAGTGCCGGTCCACGCTGAATGCTTGTAGGCAAAGCCTGTAGAACCGAAGCCCTCGGCGAAATACAGTGCACCCGCAGTCGCCAGCAGTGCAGCGACCCGGTAGCCGGACATATAGCTGGCGGCCAGGGCAGCCTGTTGGGTGTCCTGGGCAATTTCCAGACGATAGGCATCAATGGCGATGTCTTGCGTGGCGGACGAGAAGGCGACCACCACGGCAATCGCGATCAGCCACGAGAGATGCTTTTGCGGGTCGCAGAAGCCCATGCCGATCAGGCCCAGAATCACCAGGCTCTGGGACAGCACCAGCCAGGAGCGACGGCGCCCCAGCTTGCCGAGCAGAGGCAGGCGCCATTGGTCGAGCAATGGCGACCAGACCCATTTAAAGGCGTAGGCAAGGCCGATCAGGCTCGCATAGCCGATGGTCTCGCGCGCGACACCGGCTTCGCGCAACCACACGGACAATGTCGAAAAGACCAGCATATAAGGCATGCCCGCAGCGAATCCGAGCAGCAGTAACACTAATGTCGACGGGCTGGCATATGCGGCGAGCGCGGCGCGCCAGGTTTTACGGGGCATGGGCTGGAATCTGCCTCAGGTTACGAAAACAAAGGGCGCACTCTAACCGCTGTGCTATAGGGGACGCCAGCCATGGCGCTGCATATCAACCCGATTATTCACAATGGTGACGCCCTCGGCGCGTAAACGTGCCCGTTGTTCGTCACCGGAAACGCTGCCAGGCGGCAGACTGAGCCGACCGCCAGCGCCCAGAACCCGGTGCCAGGGCAGGGAAGAGCCTTCCGGCAACTGGCTCAACGTACGGCCCACCCAGCGTGCTGCTCGGCCCAGGCCGGCCAGTTCGGCGAGCTGCCCGTAGGCGACCACTTTGCCTTCCGGTATTTGCGCCATCGTCAGGTAGAGGGCGGTGCGTCGCGCCTCGTTCGGCGATTGCCCTGCCGGGTAAAGTAATGTTAAGTCCGGATCCGTCACGCGATAATCCTGTATAAAACGCTATTGATTGTCGTTCGCTGAACTTTCGGTGAAACGGGCTGTCTGTTACCACCGTGCTTGGTGGTACATGGATCGCCCCACACCTTCCCCCGCAGGAAAATGCCCGATTCCCGCCTTACAGAGTCTAGTTATCGCTTATGTTGTCCAGAACCCTGTTGTGCCTTGCAATCACCGCTGTTTCCACTCCATTGCTTGCCGATACCGTCTGGTTGAAGAATGGCGACCGCCTGACCGGCACAATCAAAGTGTTCGACGGCGGCAAGTTGCTGCTGCAGACCGAATACGGGGGCGCTATCGCGCTGGACTGGAAGCAGGTCAAGACCCTGAAAAGCGATCAGCCATTGCTGGTCAAGCAGGATGAGCATGGCGGCGAAGTCTCCAATTCGCTGCAGGCTGCGGATGACGGCAAGGTCGTGCTGGCCAATGGCGATGCACCCAAGACCGTCGATCTGGCAAGTATCCATCAGATCATCAAGCCCAAGCCGGTTATCACTGATCTTGTCTGGAAAGGCAACATCGATGCGGCGCTGGATTTCCAGCAGGCCGAAAACGATACCAATGATTACAACGTCGCCTTCAAGACCTCGGCTCGCCATGGCGACTGGCGTCACAACGCCAAGGGCGATTACAACCGCGAGACCACCGACGACGTGGTCGGCACCGACAACTGGAGCGCCGAGTACTCGCTGGACCGCTTCCTGACCGAGAAATTCTTCTGGGACGGTCGCGTCAGCTACAAACGCGACAAGGTCGAGGATCTGTCTCGTCAGCGCGTAGTCGGTACCGGTCCGGGTTACCAGCTGTGGGATGACGAACTGGGTGCATTCAAGGTTGGTGCGCTGCTTAACCGTACCGATTTCGAGTTCTCCAACGACGAGAAGGAAAACTTCTATTCCGTTGCCGGCACCTGGGATTACAACCGCTACCTGATTGGCAAGAAGGTCGAATTCTTCACCAACGGCGAGCTGGGCAAGCCGCTGAGCGCCGTCGCCGACTACTCGCTGGATGTCGAAGCGGGGCTGCGCTACAAGGTGACCGACTGGGCGTCGCTTAACCTGAAAGCCGAGAAGAATGTCATCAGTGGTTCGAGCAATGGCGATGTCGACAAGACACGCTACACCGCTGGCTTCGGCGTAAGCTGGTAAGCGAAGGGCAGGCGACGCACACCCTGTGCGTCGCCTGCTGCTTTTACGGGCTGACTAGATTCGCATCGCGCCATCCAGCTCAAGGATGCGTCCGCTGAAATAATCATTCTCCAGAATATAGGCCACCGAGTGCGCAATCTCGTCCGGCCTGCCCATGCGCTTGAGTGGGATCGCCGAGGTCATCTTCTCGAGGGCTTCGGGGCGCATGCTGCCGGTCATTTCGGTTTCAATGAACCCTGGCGCCACACCTGCCACACGAATGCCATAGCGGGCCAGTTCCCTCGCCCAGGTAACCGTCGCAGCCGCCACACCGGCCTTGGCTGCCGAGTAGTTGGTCTGTCCGATATTGCCCGCACGTGAAATCGACGAGATATTGATGATCGCGCCCTGACTCTTCTGCTCGATCATTTTCGCCGCCACTTCACGTGTGCAGAGGAATACGCCGGTCAGGTTGACGTCAATCACCGCCTGCCATTGCGCAAGGCTCAGTTTGGTCATCTCGCCATCCTTGATCTTCACCAGCAGGCCGTCACGCAGAATGCCAGCGTTGTTGACCAGGCCATGAATGGCGCCGAAATCCTCGGCGACCTTGCTGATCGTGTCGACGACCTGTTCTTCATTGGCGACATTGCACAGATAAGCGCGAGCCTTGACCCCGAGTGCCTCACAGGCCGCGACAGCCTGATCGAGTTTCTCCTGATTGAGGTCAAGCAGCGCCAGGTTGGCGCCTTTGCCGGCCAGGTATTCGGCCATGGCTCTGCCCAGCCCCTGGCAGCCGCCGGTGATGATTATCAGCTTTTCTTTCAATTCCATATGCGTGCCCAATCACAGTTGATCGTTTCCATGGCATCACTGGCGGGTTGCGAGTGCTTATGCCATAGCCAGAGCACGTTATAGGCTGTTTTTACGCGTTCGTCTCGGGCGGGCCGCCTGGCCCTGAAATACACCGATACACGTTTGTGAAGGCCTGGTTCAGCTCACTTGTGCGCATAATTTAGCGGTAAGCCAGATGCAGGGAGCTTGAATTAACGACCTTCTGACATCACATACGGTCTACTCGGAAGGCATTCTTCCCTTGAGGAACTCATTTGATGCGTGTTTTTTTGCTGCTGTTTCTATTATTCCCGGTACTTGAGCTGTTTCTGCTGGTTCGTGTCGGGATGTCCATCGGCTTTCTCTGGACCTTTCTGCTGGTCGTCGCGACGTCGATGCTCGGCTTGTTCGTGATGCGCGTGGCCGGTTTCGCGACGGCGCTGCGTGCCCGCGAAAGCCTGGCGCGTGGCGAGTTGCCTGCGCAGGAAATGCTCGAAGGCCTGATGGTTGCCGTGGGCGGCGGTCTGCTGCTGTTGCCCGGTTTCATCAGCGACATTCTGGGTGTGATCTGCCTGCTGCCGATCACCCGTCGTCTGCTGATCAACAAGGTCCGCCAGCGCGCCCAGGATCAGGCCATGCGTCAGCGGGCCTTCGCCGATGATTTGCAGACACCTGCCAATCACGGTGCGTCGAGTCATCGCCCGACGGCGATTCACCAGCCTACCCGCGAGCCCGACGTCATCGAAGGCGAGTTCGAGCATCGCGACAAGTAATCTTCCACACCCCCCGGCAGCGCGGCACCTCAGGGTGCCGCGTTCGTTTTGACCAGCCGGTTCGGGTGTAAAAAATTTTTACCCAAGACTTGTAATCACTTTGCTCGCCCTTATGTATGGGTCACCGCAAGGTTTCTGGCCTGAAGGCCAGACCGTATTCTGCGGTTCGCGCGTCGAACCGTAACCGGCAAGTCCGGATTTAAACCGGCCGGTGCACTCACCGGACGATCAAACAAACATAATCAGGAGATCGACAATGAAGCTTCGTCCTCTGCATGACCGCGTCGTCATCCGTCGCAGTGAAGAAGAAACGAAAACTGCCGGCGGTATCGTTCTGCCAGGTTCGGCTGCTGAAAAGCCTAACCGCGGCGAGATCGTTGCTGTGGGTACCGGCCGCGTGCTGGACAACGGCGAAGTACGTGCGCTGGCTGTGAAAGTGGGTGACAAGGTTGTGTTCGGCCCTTATTCCGGCAGCAACACAGTGAAAGTAGACGGCGAAGACCTGCTGGTGATGAGCGAGAACGAGATTCTTGCTGTCGTCGAAGGCTGAGTGCTCCCGCTGACTTCCGTTACTACTAAGTATTCAAGGAATAATGATCATGGCTGCTAAAGAAGTTAAATTCGGCGATTCTGGCCGCAAAAAAATGCTCGCCGGTGTAAACGTCCTGGCTGACGCAGTTAAAGCGACCCTGGGCCCTAAAGGCCGTAACGTTATCATCGAGAAAAGCTTTGGCGCTCCGCTGATCACCAAAGACGGTGTTTCGGTTGCCAAGGAAATCGAGCTTAAAGACCGTTTCGAAAACATGGGCGCGCAGCTGGTCAAAGACGTTGCTTCCCGTGCTAACGATGATGCAGGCGACGGTACCACTACCGCTACCGTTCTGGCTCAGGCCATCGTCAACGAAGGCCTGAAGGCTGTCGCTGCCGGCATGAACCCGATGGACCTCAAGCGCGGCATCGACAAGGCGACCATCGCCATTGTTGCCGAGCTGAAGAAGCTGTCCAAGCCATGCACCGACACCAAGGCAATCGCCCAGGTCGGCACCATCTCGGCCAACTCTGATCACTCCATCGGCGACATCATTGCCGAAGCCATGGAAAAAGTGACCAAAGACGGCGTTATCACCGTTGAAGAAGGTTCGGGCCTGGAAAACGAGCTGTCTGTTGTAGAAGGCATGCAGTTTGACCGCGGTTACCTGTCCCCGTACTTCATCAACAAGCCGGACACCATGGTTGCCGAGCTGGACAGCCCGCTGCTGTTGCTGGTCGACAAGAAGATCTCCAACATTCGTGAAATGCTGCCGGTTCTGGAAGCAGTCGCCAAGGCTGGCCGTCCTCTGCTGATCGTTGCCGAAGACGTTGAAGGCGAAGCGCTGGCGACTCTGGTGGTCAACAACATGCGCGGTATCGTGAAAGTTGCAGCCGTCAAGGCTCCAGGTTTCGGCGATCGTCGCAAGGCCATGCTGCAGGACATCGCTGTTCTGACTGGCGGTACCGTTATCTCCGAAGAGATCGGCCTGAGCCTGGAAACCACTACCCTGGAACACCTGGGTAATGCCAAGCGCGTCATCCTGAACAAAGAAAACACCACCATCATCGATGGTGCTGGCGTGAAAACCGATATCGACTCGCGTATCTCCCAGATCCGCCAGCAAATCGGCGACACCAGCTCGGACTACGACAAGGAAAAACTGCAAGAGCGTCTGGCCAAGCTGTCTGGCGGCGTTGCAGTGATCAAGGTCGGTGCCGGTTCCGAAGTCGAGATGAAAGAGAAGAAAGCCCGCGTTGAAGACGCCCTGCACGCAACCCGCGCAGCCGTTGAAGAAGGCGTGGTACCTGGCGGTGGCGTGGCACTGGTTCGCTCCCTGCAGGCTATCGAAGGTCTGAAAGGCGACAACGCTGATCAGGACGTCGGTATCGCTCTGCTGCGTCGTGCAGTCGAAGCGCCTCTGCGCCAGATCGTTGCCAACTCCGGTGACGAGCCAAGCGTTGTTGTCGACAAGGTCAAGCAGGGTTCGGGTAACTACGGTTACAACGCTGCTTCCGGCGAATACGGCGACATGATCGAAATGGGTATCCTTGACCCGGCCAAAGTGACTCGCTCTGCTCTGCAGGCGGCGTCCTCCATCGCCAGCTTGATGATCACCACCGAAGCGATGATCGCTGACGTGCCTGACGACAAGCCAGCAGGCGGCGGCATGCCGGACATGGGCGGCATGGGTGGTATGGGCGGCATGATGTAAGCCAGCTTTACCCCCAGCGTTACACCCATAAAGAACCCCGCCTTGTGCGGGGTTTTTTATGGTCTGTGTGTGCCGGATCAATCAATGCGCCGGCTGTACCTTGCTGTTATCGAGCCCCTTGGGTTCGGGGCGGTAAAGCACGAAGTAATAAACCCCCAGACAGATCAGCCAGCAGAACACTGCGGTCCAGATGTTATGGGAAAAGAAGTGCGCACCTTGCAGCATCCGCCCGACAGAGAACACCGTTCCAAGACCGAACGCCAGAGCCAGGCCCATTTTCGCCATCCGTGGACGACGGTCGCGAAAAGCGAAGAACAGCGCGAACAGGGTAAAGCCGGTCGCCGCATGACCGCCCGGCCAGCAGCGTCCCGGTTTATCGGTCGCAGGGCGTGGGCTCAACAGTTCGCTGTAGGTTTCCTGCCCACCGAATTCTTTCAGGCTCCAGGGGCATTGCACTGACGTCACCACTTTCACCGGGGTAACGAAGGCGGTTGAAAGCGCCATGGACAGCACCAGGCAACCCAACTCCCTGCGCCACGGGATCAGGCGCTGTACTTTGAAGGACGCCGCAAAGCCGATCATGGCCACCGCGCCGAACACCATGACCAGCTGTTTGGCGCGGTCGTGGAGAACGTCTTCGAGAAAATAACTGTGCCTGCCGATGAACTGTCCGCTGACCGGATCGAAGGCCAGCTTGGCGATGTCCATGTCCAGTGACGTCAGTTCAAGCAGCATGAGGATCAGCGCCACGGCGACAGGGATACCCAGGTAAATCCACGGGTTGATCGAACGGGAGTAGGGTGGGGCGACGGTTTTCGACATATCGAATCCAGATCTTTGAAGGGCATGCCGCGATTATTGTGTGCGACGGTTCGTCTCAAAGTGTGTCATGAGCCTTATGAATCATAGGTGAAAAAAACGTCATGCCATTTCGGCGCTGGCCCTCACGCCCACTTCGTCTTAAGCTGCGCCAGCCCAAACTGCATATGAGAGTGTTTTATGCGAATTCTTCTGGTTGAAGACAACCGCGACATCCTGGCGAACATGGCCGATTACCTGGGCATGAAAGGCTATACCGTCGATTGCGCCCAGGATGGCCTCTCAGGACTGCATCTGGCAGCCACCGAGCACTACGACCTGATCGTTCTCGACATCATGCTGCCCGGCATTGACGGCTACACCTTATGCAAGCGCCTGCGCGAAGATGCCCGGCGCGACACGCCGGTCATCATGCTCACCGCCCGCGATCAACTGGACGACCGTCTGCAGGGCTTCCGCTCTGGTGCTGACGACTACCTGCTCAAGCCGTTTGCCCTGTCTGAACTGGCCGCGCGGATCGAAGCGGTATTGCGTCGTGCCCAAGGCGGCGGGCGGCGAACCTTGCAGGTGGCCGATCTGGTCTATGACCTCGACACCCTCGAGGTCACGCGTGAGGGGCGCATGCTCAAACTCAACCCGGTCGGCCTCAAGCTGCTCGCCGTGCTGATGCAGAAAAGCCCGCACGTGCTGCGTCGCGAGATTCTCGAAGAAGCGCTGTGGGGCGATGACTGCCCGGACAGCGACAGTCTGCGCAGCCATGTGCACCAGTTGCGTCAGGTGATCGACAAACCGTTTGGCAAACCGCTGTTGCAGACCGTGCATGGCGTGGGCTATCGTTTGGCCGAGGGCCGGGATGGAGTTTAAACAGAGTCTTGCGCAACGGATCATCATTGCCTTCGCATTGATGAGTGCACTGGTCGCCGGGTCGTTCGCCATCGGAATCATCTCCACCGTCCACCTGGTCGAAGAAAAGCTGATTTCCGCCGGCCTCGGTGGTGACCTCAACCGTCTGATGCTGATGGACAGTGTCAGCGACTGGAGCCACCGGCCCAAGCCCGACCAGTTGTTCTATTTCACCAACGGTCCGGGCGACTTCGACCTGCCCAAGGATATTCGTCACCTTGAGCCAGGTTTCCATGAGGTGTTCCGTGGGCCGTTGTCCTACCACGCCATGATCGAGGTGGTGGATGGCCGGCATTACGCCCTGTTGCAGGATCAGAGCGATTTTGAAGAGCGTGAGCGGGTGCTGTTCGCCGTCGTGCTGGTCGGTTTCGTTCTGGCCTTGGCGCTGGCGGTGTTTCTCGGTTGGGTGCTGGCGCGCCGGGTCATGGCGCCTGTAGTACGTCTGGCCCGGCAGGTTCGTCACCGTGACCAGTTGCTTGGACTGGCACCGCCATTGGCGCCCGACTATGCCGCTGACGAAGTCGGCGAGTTGGCGGTGGCCTTCGATGCAACATTGGGTCGCTTGCGGCAGGCGCTGATTCGTGAGCGCATGTTCACCAGCGACGTGAGCCATGAACTGCGTACGCCATTGATGGTGCTGGCCAGCTCTTGTGAGCTACTGCTGGAAAACCCTGCGCTCGATTTGCGCGGCCGCCGTCAGGTCGAGCGTATCGGCCGTGCCTGCGAAGAAATGCGCGATCTGGTGCAAACCTTCCTGATGCTCGCTCGCACCCAGCGCGAAGACCCGGCCATGACGCCCAAGGCCACGCTGGTCGGGGTGGCCGAGCAATTGATCTCCCAGTGGCGTGACCCGATAGAGAGCAAGGGGCTGCAGTTGACCTACACGCCCCCTGCCGATGACCAGCTGTCCGATATTCGTTACAACGCGACCTTCCTGCATGCCGTGATGGGCAACTTGCTACGCAACGCGCTGCATTACACCGATCACGGATTCATTGCGCTGACCCTGCACGCCGAAAGCTTCACCGTGGAGGACAGCGGCGTTGGCATTCCCGAGGAAAAACGCGAGGCGATGTTCGAGCCTTTCGTACGTGGCAATGAGCAGCGCGGAGAGGGGCTGGGCCTTGGCCTGTCACTGGTGCAGCGCATTTGTACCAACCAGGGATGGAGCGTCGATCTCACCCCTATGGAGCCCCATGGTTGCCGGTTCAAGGTGACGCTCAACGTGATCAAACCCTGACCTTTCTCTCGAGTAGACCGGCCTTATTGGGTAGCGGCCAATTGACTGCACTTCGTCGATTGGCCACACACGGCCTCTAACTCTCTGTAAAATCTCGAAACACCTGACGTTAAAAGGTAACATTTTTTTCACATTCAGATGACCTGACGGTGACGGCGGTGCCTTTAGTTTGGCCCCCATCAACATCAGGAGCTGCTCTCATGAGCGATCGCATCGAACTCGAGTTTTCCCGAAAGTACGACAAGACACACGCCCGCCAGTACCTCGAAAAGCATCAGGACGGTATCTGGCGCAAGCTGTCGCATCATCGCGATGAACAGCTGGCGAGAAAGGCGCTGCACATGGCCGGGGACCCGGGCCTGGTGCTGGACCTGCCTTGTGGTGCTGGGCGCTTCTGGCCGTTATTGGCCGAGAAGCCGAACCGCTCGATCATCGGTGCCGATAACTCCGCGGACATGCTCAGTACCGCCTGTGCCTCGCAGCCGGCAGACGTTGTAAAAAGGGTACAACCTTTGCAGACATCTGCCTTTGCCATCGACCTGCCTGATAACGCAGTAGACAGCATCTTCTGCATGCGCTTGTTGCACCACGTCGGTCAGTCCAGCGACCGGATGGCTCTATTGCGCGAGTTTCAACGCGTAACCCGTGACAGCGTGATCGTCTCCCTCTGGGTGGATGGCAATTTCAAGGCATGGAAGCGTGCGCGCCTCGAGAACAAACGCCAGCAAAAAACCGGGCGGGAAAGTTACCAGAATCGTTTTGTGTTACCTGTTGTTACCGCAGAAACCGAATTTGAGCAGGCAGGATTTCGCATTCAGAACCGAATGGATTTCCTGCCCATGTACGCCATGTGGCGAGTCTATGTCCTACGTAAAAGGTAAAAAGATGGGTTTGCAGTCCGTGAAAGAACCAGTTGTGAACCCGATCCAGAACGAGTTCGATCAGTTCTGGAGCCAGCGTGGCGAATGGGTTGAAGAACCCAATGTGCGTCGCGGTGGAGAAAGTGGTGTGCAGCGGTTGATCATGGACAACGGGCAGACCCTCTATGCCAAACGTCAGACAGGTCACATCTACCGCAGCCTGCTGCACCCGCTGGGCCGGCCCACCGTACTGCGCGAGCGCGAGGCGCTTGAAGGTCTTCGCAAACTTGGCGTCGTCGTCCCCGAAGTGGTGTTTTGCGGTGCCGAGCGGGGCGAGGACAACGCCTGGCGGGCATTGCTGGTCACCGTAGCGCTGGAAGGCTTCGAGGAAATTGAAAAGTGGCAGGCTGCCGGAGGGCGCGAGCGCCATGGCGAGCTGTTCTATGAGCGTGTGCTCAAGGAAGTGGCAGCCACTCTGGCCCGCATGCACCTGGGCCGCTGGCAGCACAGCTGTCTGTACATCAAGCACATTTTCGTGCGAGTGACGGGGGAAGGGGCGGACGCCAACGTCGAGGTCGCCTTGCTCGATCTCGAGAAGGGCCGTCGTCGCCTTACCGCTCAAGGCGCAGCCCAGCACGATATGAAACAGCTACGACGCCATTCGTCATTCAGCGCTGCAGACTGGCAGAAGTTGATCTACTTTTATCATGCAGCGTTTGGCAGCTCTATCAAAGGTTTAGAGTCATGAAGCTAGAAATGGCAAGAGGTTTGTTTATCTTCGGTGCACTGGCAGTTGCCACCGTCGCCGTGGCGGCGCTTGAACAACCGTCCACCCGTATCCTCACCACGCAGCACGGCGAGGGCTACTGCCCACTGCCACGCGTGGCGAAGAGTCTGGTGAACGTACAGCCGGACCACGACCTGTTGCTGTTCATGTACAGCCTGGCGCAGGGTACCGGGATCAAAAACTGAAGCTCTGGGCTCCCTTACCTAACCCACCTGAGCCAGATGAAGATGGTTGTCCCACAACCCGGCTGGCAGGTCCAACGGCTGGGCCAGCAGTTGCGCCTTGCGACAGTCATAGAAGCGGCAGCGTCCCTGGCCTGAGGTCACGACAAAGCCGTCGGCGACAGCCCCCACACCCGCACAGTCCGGCAACGGCGCATCCAGTTTCAATGCGCCACTGTCCAGATCCCAGATAAAGAAGCGGTTGCCGCGGGGTGCCGTCAGGGCCACCAGTCGCAGGTCACTGTGTACCGCGACGCTGGCGGTGTAGTGGGCCATCGCGCGCAATTGCTCTTCTGCCACCGGAAACGCCTGGAATGGCTGGCCTGGACGCTTGATGGCCAGCAGTTCGGCCAACTCGTGGCTGTCGCCCATGAACTGTTGACCCGCGACGATAGTGCCATCGCTGGCAATGCCCATGTGGCGCACGCTGTTCATCTGCTGGGAAAGCGCTTCCTTGCTGAGCAAGGTACCGTCACGCTGCATGATGACCAGGCTGGGTTGCATGGCATCGAGGTTCATCTCTACCCGGCTTTCCGCTTCGGTGCGAATGCCACCATTGGCGACCACCAGCGTTTCACCGTCCGGCATCCAGGAGACCTGATGCGGGCCGATGCCATGCGTGGGGATCTCGTCCGAGTGCACCAGTCGCTCGCCGACGAAGCGGTAGACGCCCAATAAACCGCGGCCTGGATCGCGGGTGTCGTTTTCCGTCGCATACAGCCATTCGCCGTCGCGATGAATCACAGCATGGCCGTAGAAGTGGCGGTCAGGCTGCGACACGATGGTTTGCAGCAAGCGGCCATCGCGCAGGTCGATCAGGTAGCTTTCAGTGCCAGGACGACGAGCGATGAACACCGCGAGTGGCAGGTCGGGATGATTGATGATGTCGTGGCAGCGCTGGCCCACCTGAGTCGCGAATACCTGCGTTCCGTCGAGCTTGAAACCCACCGCATAGTGTTTGCCGTCGCCATCGTCGCGAGCGGAAAGCAACAAGGGGCGTGTGTTCTTTTGCTTGAACAGCGTCCAGCCACCCAGCGTGCAGGCGCTGCGCAGAAGACTGCCGAGCGCCATGGCCTGACGTCGCAACATCACATGTACCTCTTGATCAATCGCCGTCGTTGGCGTTGAAACCCAATTGAATGCCGAGGGCCTTGGCCAGCTCGCCTTCGTGCAGGCGGTGCACGGCATTCAGGCTGTCGTAAAACGCATTGAGTTGCTGGCGTCCTGCATCCGTGGCCAGCAGGTCGGCCAGTGGCGGTTTGAGTTCCGACAGCAATTTGCGGCTGTTAGCGTAGGCGGCATCGATTTTGTCGGCCAGCGGTTTCTGCTCGGCGGGCAGCAGGCTGCGCAAGCCCTTGTTGTCGACACCGGTCCACACCGTCTCGGCGCTGATCAGGCTGGCTTCCAGGCTGCTGAGCGACGACTTGCTGCGCCAGGCATCTGCCTGGAAGGGCTGCGGCTGCCCTTTGCTCTGACGACCCAGTGGCGTGCCGAGCTTCTTCTTCAGGCTGTCGAGGGCGGTGACCTGAACCCGCAGCAATTCGGCAATCGCTTCGTGGGAGTCGGCGTAGCGCTGATTGGGGAACTTGCTCAGTTGCGCGAGCATGCCGTCGGTGCTGTTCCAGCTGTTGAGGATTTCTTCGGCAAGCAGCTTCTGGCGTTCACCGATGGCCATCAGCAGCGGGCAGTAGCGCGCTTTCTGCTCGGCATTGGCCATGTCGATGTCAGCGTCGAAAAGGATGTATTCGTAGGCGGACAAACCCTGCACCACGACACTGGCCTTGGACAGTTCCTGAGCGGTGATCTGTGGCTGTGCAGTCACCAGTTGCTCGACCTGACGGCCCACCAGATTCTTCTTGTCTGGCCAGAACTGTATTTGCCAGGCGCGATTGCCTTCGGCCAGAGGGCCGATCAACAGCGGTTGCAACTCGGCCCAGGTCTTCTGTGCTTTCAAAAAGTCGGCGCGGGCTGTGGCCAGATCAGTCTTGCCCTGGCAGAACGCCAATGCGCTGGCTGCCAACTGACGATCAGCCTCCACCCAACGGCTGTAGGTCGGCAGGATGACCTGTTTGGCAATCGCTGCGGACGTTACCGCCTGAGGGTCGGATGGCGAGCAGGCACCCAAGGCAAGTGCCGCAAGGCTGGTCAGCAACAACTTGGGTCGGAACATGTCCGGCTCCTTATTTCTGAAAGGAAGATGTTTGAACAGGAAGATTCTGCAAAGGGCGCAATCATAACGAATTCAGGAAGGCCAGCAGCGCTTCACGTTGCTGTGCGTCAAAAGCCAGAACCTGACGCTGCGCCGCCTGGGCTTCGCCGCCGTGCCACAGTATCGCCTCAAGCACATTACGCGCGCGACCGTCGTGCAACAGTTGGGTGTGTCCGCTTACCGTGCCGGTCAGGCCCAGCCCCCACAAGGGCGGGGTGCGCCACTCACTACCGGTGGCCTGGAACTCGGTGCGGTTATCGGCCAGCCCTTCGCCCATGTCGTGCAGCAGCAAGTCGCTGTACGGGCGAATCTCCTGATTGGCCAGCTCGGGTTCGGCGGCGTCGCTACGGGTTTTGAAAGAGGGGGTGTGGCATTGCTGGCAGCCCGCCTGGAAAAACAGGTTCTTGCCTGCCAGCACCTGCGGGTCGTCCACCTTACGGCGCGCCGGAACACCCAGGTTGCGGGTGTAGAACTCCACCAGGCGCAGGATGTTGTCGCTGACTTCCGGTTCGCCCTCCGGGCCATTGCCATTGGGCGCAGCCAGGCAGTCGGTCTGGGCCGGCGTGCAGTCATCGAAAGGGCGCAGGCTGGTGGTCAGCCCCATGTCGCCGGAAAAGGCGTGCACGTTCTGCTGGTTGAGGTTCGGCTGGCCGGCTTTCCAGCCAAACCTGCCCATCACCACTTTTTGCTGAGCATCGTCCCACACCCAGTTGGGGCGTCCCGAGATGCCATCGGCGTTCTTGTCGTCGGGGTCGGCATTGGCAAGGATGGCATCATCGGCAATGGCCTCGAGCAAGCCCAGGCCGATCATTGGCGGGGCTACGCGTGCCGAGATGTGAGTGTCGGGGTGCATGGGGCCGTAACCCAACTGGGTAATCCTGAGGGTCGGCTGGCGTAGCTCGACTGACGTGCCATCGCGAAACTCGACCGTCAGCGCATCGTACTCGACCCGCACCTTGCCCTCGGGCGCTACGCCGGGGTTCGACATGTCCTGCAATTGCCCGCCGTAAACCGGCTCGGGCAGCACGCCGTTGCGCTTTATGAGATCGGCATAGGCCGGGTCATCGGGAATCGACAGCCTGACCAGCATGGACACGGCATTGCTGTCGCCAGCTTCTGGCGGGTGACCGCGACCGTCCTTGATGTGGCAGTTCTGGCAGGCATTGGTGTTGAACAACGGCCCCAGCCCATCGCGAGCCGTGGTAGTCGACGGCGCAATCACCCACGGGCTGCGGAAGAAGCTGTTGCCGACGCTGAAATCCAGCCGCCGCACGGGGGCCAGATTGGCCGAGGGCATGGAGAAAGCGTTCTGGTCGCTCTTCCTGACGGTGGCACTGCCACCGGACAAGGCTTCTCCCGGCTCGGCATGCGTGAAACGCGGGGCGTCATCGCATGCGCTCAGGACCAGGGTCGTGAGCAAGGCAAGTGATAGACGGAGCCGCGTACTCATAGACATCCTGCAACGGGGCGAAAAATCGGGGCGTGCAAGCTTATCAGCCTCGTGCGGTTTGAATAAGAGGGATTATCGTTTGCGACGTCTCATGCAATGTGATGTTACGAATCTTTGAGGCTGGTCGGGTCCTGATGTTTTTGCCTATGCTGCGCAGGCTGCTTCACACGATCAGTCACATGATGCTGGCAGCATTCATACACCAACGGCCAGCAGAGATTATCCAATGAATAACCCGGACAACAGCGCGTTCGTGACCACCATCCAGGCACTGGAAGCGATCTATGGTCCGATTGCACCTCCTTCGCTCATCAAGGAAGTTGACCACATTCACGAGGTCTACCGGCCTTTCATCGAGCAGGCACCGTTCGCCGTGCTTGCCTCTGCCGGCCCTGACGGGCTCGATGCTTCTCCACGTGGAGATCAGGCGGGCCTGGTGCATATCGAGGACAGCAAGACGCTTTACCTGCCGGACCGACGCGGCAACAACCGCATTGATACGCTGCGCAACATCGTCAACGATCCGCGCGTCGCGCTGCTGTTCCTCATACCCGGCGTGGGTGAAACCCTGCGCGTCAACGGAACCGCACAGATATCGGTTGAGCCCGAGTTGCTGTCGCGTTTCGCAGTAAAGGGCCAGTTGCCCAGGTCTGTCCTGCGTATTTCAGTGACCAGCGTGTATTTCCAGTGCAGCAGGGCGACCATCCGGTCCGGTTTGTGGGACCCGGCGAAGCACATCGAACGCAGTGCGCTACCCACTGCCGGGCAGATCCTCAAAGCGGTTTCGGCTGAGCAGATCGACGGTGAAGCCTATGACAAGGCGTTGCCGGGGCGTATTGCCGATACGTTGTACTGATGCCTGGGAGTCCCCCCCATGTCGTAGGTCAACGCGCACGGCAGTTGCAAACGATGCCTGTCAATCAGACACAAAAAATGCCGGTCAGCGAACTGACCGGCATTGATTATTACCGCTACAAACGCGGTTGATCAGAACTCGTGATCGGCGTTGTCCGGGTTCAGATCGGTGATGCCCAGCTTGCCAGCCGCCTGCTCGATAGCGCCTGTCTGTTTGACCAGCGCGGCGATGGCGTCACGCACCACCTGATTGCCAGCCGTGTTGCCGGCAGCGATCAACTGGTCGAAATGCTCGCCCTTGTTCGCGTGATCGACGATGACCTGCAACTTGGCCTGAGTGTCGTCCAGGTCGGCGCGCAAGGTGGCGTCGGTGGCCGGGTCTGCCTTGGCGACCAGAGACGATAGGCTCGGCCCGCTGACTTTGCTGCCGTCAGTGCGGGTGTACTCGCCCAGGTAGACATTGCGAATGCCCTTGCCGTTGTAGAAGTGCGAGTTGTGCGTGTTGTCGCTGAAGCAGTCGTGTTCGTCTTCGCTGGAGTTGGCTTCCAGTGCGACTTTCATACGCTCGCCCGCCAGTTCACCCAGCGACAGGCTGCCCATGCCGAAAAGCATTTTGCGCAGACCGCTTTCGCCGGATTCGGCTTCCAGCGTGGCGCGGTAGTTGTCGGGCACGCCGGCCTTCCAGTTACCGGACATTTCTTCAAGGTCGCTGACCAGCAGGTCGGTGACGGCCTTGAGGTAGGCGCGGCGACGGTCGTTGTGGCCGCCGGTTGCGCCAGCCCCTTGCAGGTAATCGCTGGCCGGACGTGCGCCGGCGCCAGGGCCGGTACCGTTCAGGTCCTGGCCCCAGAGCAGGAATTCGATGGCGTGGTAGCCGGTGGCGACGTTAGCCTCGGAACCGCCCAGCTCGTTCAGGCTGGCGAGTTTTTCGGAGGTGATTTCCTTCACGTCGACCTTGTCTTCGCCGACCTGAATTTCGGTGTTGGCGATGATGTTGGCAGTGGCGCCCGGGTTGCCCAGCGCGTGCTGGTAATCCTTGGCCACATAGTCGATCAGGCCTTCGTCCAGGGGCCAGGCGTTAACCTGTCCTTCCCAGTCGTCGATGATGGTGTTGCCGAAGCGGAAGACTTCGCTCTGCATGTAAGGCACACGCGCAGCAATCCACGCCTCACGGGCGGCTTTCAGGGTTTCATCATTGGGCTTGGCCAGAAATGCGTCGACGGCAGTGCTGAGTTTTTTCGCGCCGGCCTCGGCATCGTCGAATACGGCGGACACCATGTTGGCGTAGTTCGCGACCACAGCCTTGGCCGCCGCGTCGTCAGTCTGGGCAGCGGCTGCCGGAGCAGGAGCTGCAGGCGTCACAGCCGGCGTCGCCGGAGCAGCGGCTGGCGCGGGTGCCGGGGCGGCAGCCTTGTCCTTGCCTTCGCCACAACCGGCGAGAGAGATAGCGATGGCCAACAGACTAGCGGTTGCCAGAGGCATACGAATCATGACTGAATCCTGCGTCGATAAAGGTGATGGCGGGCGGGCGCCCATAAAATCTGCGACATAATGCGAAAGATTTGCATTCGATGTAAAGGCAAAACGCCTGTGTGGGCGTGTTCAGGCATTCGGCAGGTTGTAACAGTCGGTTTCAAGATGGCTTGAATGGCCGGGCGCGTGCAAACCGGTTCACAGGCTGGCGGTGTGGTCCTGACGCGACTGCTTGAGGTAAGCCAGCAACTCCCGACCCGGCAGCGGCTTGCTGTACAGATAGCCCTGGCCTTCGTGGCAGCCCTCGGTCACTACATAGGCCTCCTGCTCGACGGTCTCCACGCCTTCGGCAATGACTTGCATGCCCAGGCTTTTGCCCAACTGAATAATGGCTCGCACGATGGTGGCGTCATCGTCGTCATCGATCAGGTCCTGCACGAAGCTGCGGTCAATCTTGATCTTGTCCAGCGGCAGGCTTTTCAGGTAGCTCAGCGATGAATAGCCGGTGCCGAAGTCATCGATGGCAATCAAGGCGCCGGAACGTCGCAAGCTCAGCAAGTGCTGGGCGGCAGTGTTGATATCTTCCATCAGCCCGGTTTCGGTCACTTCCAGTTCCAGGCTGCGCGGTGGCAAGCGATAGATCTGCAGCAGGTTGTTGACCACGCGCGGCAGTTCGGCGTGATGCAGCTGCACGGTCGACAGGTTGACTGCCATGCGCAAATCCGTGAAGCCCTGATCGAGCCATTCGCGCAGTTGGCGGCAGGCCTGATCCAGCACCCATTCCCCGATGGCGATGATGCTACCGTTCTGCTCGGCCAACGGTATGAATACGTCCGGCGGCACCAGGCCATGCTCCGGATGCTGCCAGCGGATCAGCGCTTCCACACCGACGATACGGTGATCGCGATAGCTGATCTGCGGTTGATAGACCAGGTACAACTGATTGCGTGGCAGGGCTTCGCGCAGGTCTTTTTCGAGTTCGCGGCGGCGGCGCATTTCGCTGTCCACGCTGGCGATGTAGAACTGATACCGGTTACGCGAGCGGGCTTTGGCCAGTGTCATGGTCTGTTCGGCTTTTTGCAGCAGTTTCTCGGTGCTGTCGCCGTCTTCGGGAAACAGCGTGATGCCGATGGTTGCCCGCAGTCGAATCTGCTGATCGCCGACGATGAACGGCGCTTCCAGCTCATCCAGAATATTTTGCGCCAGTTCAGCCGCCTCGTAGGGCTGTTCGATGTTGGACTGGACCAGCGCGAACTGGTCGCCACCCAGGCGTGCCAGTGCGCCGAGCCTTACGCTGTGCGCGCGCAGGCGATCCGCGAGTGCGAGCAGCAATTGGTCGCCGGACTGGTAGCTGAACTGTTCGTTGATGCCCTTGAAGTCATCCAGTCCCACGCAAAGAACCGCCACTCTGTGTTGCTGGCGTCCCGCGTCTTCCAGAATCCTGTCCAGCCGTGTCTGCAACTGCAGTCGATTGGGCAGGCCGGTGAGGAAATCGTACTGCGCCATGCGCTGCAGATTGTTCTCGGCCTCATGGCGCAGGTAAGTGTGGCGCTCGATGGATGCGAGCAACTGGTTGGCGGTGTTGACCCAGATCCCCAGTTCGTTTTTCTCGTGGCCTTTGAGCAGCGGCAGTTGGTGTTCGCTGGGGCGGTCGGGGTTGATCGCGATCAGGTGCTCGATGATCTTCGACAGCGGCTTGGTCAGCAGCCAGTGATAGACCAGATACAGCACCAGCCCCATTGCCAGCGCACGCAGCACGCCCGCGATGAAGATGATTCCGGCATTGACCAGAAAGCTTTCGCCGTAATTGGCGGTGTCCAGCGTGATGCGCAGGTCGCCGTAATACTCGCTGTAAGGGCTGCGGCCTACCAGTTGAGTGGTGAAGCTGCGCTCCTGACCGAGGATGAGGTCTGTCAGCCACCGGGTAGAGGAGGTTTTCAGCGGCCGGTTTTTCTCGGCGAGCAGGCTTTCGTTGGGGTGCCCTATGGACGCCATGCGTACCGAGTCATCCTGGAACAGGCCTTCGATGACCTGCATGCCCATCTCGCGGTCCAGGCTGTAGACGGCCTGCGTCGAAGGATCGCGAAACATGCCGAGAATTCGCTCGGCATCGTTCGCCACGGTCTGACGTGTCTTGTAGGCGTCGAAGACGATTTGCGCACAGCTGAGCAGGACGCCTACCAGAAGCGCCGAAAGCAGCACAACGCGCAGCAACTTTACCGACAGGCTGTTCTTGAGTTCCAGCTTCAATGGCCGTTCCTTAGTTCGTGTCGGAGGGCATATCGCCTCATGACCCTCGAAAAACCAGACCCGCACGCCATGACCTTGTCACAACCGGTGCGCCTGGCTGATCTTCGCGTTCCTTGCACCTGCTGGCCAAAGCCACCTCATGTGTCGGGTGGCCAGGTAGGTAATTAGGCTCTGTACGAAAAGTGGCTGCGCTCGGTGATGCTTCGTTAAAAACAGGCTCGGAATGCTCATTTACAACACGTAGACTCCGCTTCCTCGCCTGTTTTTGCCTCGCCTGACCTTCGCTCGCCGACTTTTCGTACAGAGCCTAGAGCAGAACACTGTAAAGAATTACGTCATAGAGAATTAAGTTGTATTACGAGTCAGCTAGCGTTTTCTGACAATACACAAAGTACGAGCGGCAGGCGAAAAAAGATTTGCGATTCGCCTGACGGGCAGGCTGGTGTTCTACGCCGTCTGTGAAACAAGCGTCTGGTGAGCAACCTTTACAGGCCGGAGAACATAAAAAACCCGACGCGAGGCCGGGTTTTTTCGATGACGCTGGACTCAGGCTGCGAATTGCTTGGCCACGAAGTCCCAGTTCACCAGGTTCCAGAACGCTTCTACGTACTTCGGACGCAGATTGCGGTAGTCGATGTAGTAGGCGTGTTCCCACACATCGCAGGTCAGCAGCGGGGTGTCGCCGCTGGTCAGCGGGTTGCCGGCACCGATGGTGCTGGCCAGTGCCAGGGAGCCGTCAGCCTTCTTCACCAGCCAGCCCCAGCCGGAGCCGAAAGTGCCGATGGAAGTCTTGCTGAACTCTTCCTTGAACTTGTCGAAGGAACCGAAAGCAGCGGTGATCGCATCGGCCAGAGCGCCGGTAGGCTCGCCGCCAGCGTTAGGGGCCAGGCAGTTCCAGTAGAACGTGTGGTTCCAGACCTGAGCGGCGTTGTTGAAGATACCGCCCGAGGAGGTCTTGATGATCTCTTCCAGGGTCTTGCCTTCGAACTCGGTGCCAGGCACCAGGTTGTTCAGGTTCACGACGTAGGTGTTGTGGTGCTTGTCGTGGTGATATTCCAGAGTCTCCGCAGAAATGTGCGGCACCAGAGCGTCTTTGGCGTAGGGCAGTGGCGGCAATTCAAAAGCCATGGTTTATCTCCTTTCAGGTCAATTGCGGTAGTCGCACGGCCGATCACGGGCGGCCAGATACAGCATGCACCGGGAGTTTTACTCTTTTGCGGTGCAGACCCCGGATCATAGCACCGGGTCTGCGCCTTAACCACGCAACAACTGTGTGGGATAGAGGTTCCCACGGGTTTGACTCTGCGGTCATGAAATCCGTCAGGCTGAGCGGATCAACTGGAAGGCCACGCTGAACATCATCACCGCGATCATCAGGTCCAGCATGCGCCAGGTGGCAGGGCGCGCCAGCCAGGGAGCCAGCCATGCCGCGCCCAGGGCCAGGCTCGAGAACCACAGCAGCGAAGCGCTGGCTGCGCCGGCGACATACGCGCCAGGTACGCCTTGTTGTGCGCCCAGCGAGCCAATCAGCAACACGGTGTCCAGATAGACGTGCGGGTTCAGCAAGGTGACGGCCAATGCGCTGAGCAACACGGTGCGCAGTGATTTTCTGCCAACCGCTGCGCTGTGCTCCAGGCTTTGCCGCGAGCAGGCGCGGCGTAATGCCTGCAGGCCGTACCAGCTGAGGAATATCACGCCGCCCCAGCGCGCCACCGCCAGCAGGGTCGGATTCTGCGCCAGCACATTGGCCAGACCGAACACACCTGCCGCTACCAGCAGGGCGTCGCAGACAATGCACAGCATCGCCACGGCCACGTGATGTTCACGACGCAGGCCCTGAGCCAGCACAAAAGCATTTTGAGTTCCGATAGCCATGATCAGGCCTGCCGCGATCAGCAGCCCGTTGAGGTAGCTTTGCCACATAAGGATGTTCCATTGAGCAGATTCAGGTAGCCATTCTTAGGGCTCGGGGGTTATAAGGAAAACCAATAATCTTCATCGCCCATTAGGAAAACTGATGTTCGACTATAAACTGCTGTCAGCGCTGGCGGCGGTGATCGAGCAAGCCGGGTTCGAGCGCGCTGCTCAGGTGCTGGGGCTTTCTCAGTCAGCGGTCTCGCAACGCATCAAATTGCTGGAGGCACGCATTGGCCTGCCGGTGCTGGTGCGCGCCACGCCGCCGAGCCCGACCGACATCGGCCGGCGCCTGCTCAATCACGTGCAGCAGGTTCGTTTGCTGGAGCGCGACCTGCAAAGCCAGGTGCCTGCACTGGACGAGGAGGGCATGCCCGAGCGTTTGCGCATCGCCCTGAATGCCGACAGTCTGGCAACCTGGTGGGCGCCGGCCATTGGCGCGTTTTGTACGCAACACCGCTTGCTGCTGGATCTGGTTGTCGAAGATCAGGACGTAGGCCTCAAGCGCATGCGCGCCGGTGAGGTGGCGGCCTGCCTGTGTGGCAGCGAGCGTCCGGTGGCCGGGGCCCGCAGCCAGTTGCTGGGGGCGATGCGCTACCGGGCGCTGGCCAGTCCGGCGTTCATCGCCCGCCATTTTCCGTACGGTGTCAGCCCGGAAACGCTCGCCAGAGCAGCGGCACTGGTATACGGGCCGGACGATCTTCTGCAGCATCGTTATCTGGCTCTGTTGGGTGTTCAGGACGGCTTCGAGCATCATTTGTGTCCTTCTTCCGAAGGTTTCATCCGTATGATCGAGGCGGGGATGGGCTGGGGGCTGGCGCCCGAGTTGCAGGTGCGCGACCAGTTGCGCAACGGCACGCTGCTCGAATTGCTGCCGGACCGTTGCATCGATGTGCCGCTCTACTGGCATCATTGGCGCAATGGTGGGCAGCTTCTGACGCGCCTCACCGAACATCTTGCGCAACATTCGGCTCACTGGCTGGTGCCGCTGAGCGAAGACTGATCGTCAACAGGATCATGTGTAATCCATGCAGGCAGGGTTTTCCTTTCCTGCAGACGCGTTAATGGAGCGGTAAATGAAGATTCTGGTCACCGGCGCGAGCGGCTTCATCGGCGGACGCTTTGCGCGTTTTGCCCTTGAGCAGGGCATGAGCGTGCGGATCAATGGCCGTCGTGCCGAAGGTGTCGAGCACCTGGTCAGGCGCGGTGCCGAGTTTATCCAGGGCGACCTCGCCGATCCTTATCTGGTGCGCGCACTGTGCGATGACGTGGAAGCGGTCGTGCATTGCGCGGGCTCGGTCGGTACGTGGGGACGTCGCCAGGATTTCATGCAGGGCAACGTGCAGCTTACGGAAAACATCGTCGAGGGCTGCCTGAAACAAAGGGTGCGAAGGCTGGTTCACCTTTCCTCGCCGTCGATCTACTTTGATGGCCACTCGCACCGTGGCATCAAGGAAGAGCAGGTGCCCAAGCGCTTTCACAATCACTACGCGGCCACCAAATACCTGGCCGAGCAAAAGGTCTTCGGTGCCGAAGAGTTCGGGCTGGAAGTCATCGCCCTGCGGCCACGCTTTGTCACCGGTGCGGGCGATAACAGCATTTTCCCGCGTTTGCTGCACATGCAGCGCAAGAGGCGCCTGTCGATCGTCGGCAATGGCTTGAATGTGGTGGATTTCACCAGCATGCAAAACCTCAACGAAGCCTTGCTGAGCAGTTTGCTGGCAACGGGTTCGGCACTGGGCAAGGCCTACAACATCAGCAATGGCACGCCGGTCCCGCTGTGGGACGCGATCAATTACGTGATGCGCCAGATGCACTTGCCGCAGGCCACCCGTTATCGTTCGTACGGGCTCGCCTACAGCGCCGCAGCGATCAATGAGGCTGCCTGTATGCTGTGGCCGGGCAGACCTGAACCTACCCTGTCGAGAGTGGGCATGCAGGTCATGAACACGGATTTTACGCTTGATATCAGCCGCGCCAGGCATTATCTGGATTATCAGCCCCAGGTCAGCCTGTGGGCGGCGCTGGATGAATTCTGTGGCTGGTGGCAGGCACAGCACGCGATCTGAATGCGGCAGTAGCACAGTGAGATTGATCAGGCGCTGTTGTTATACTGCTCAACTTTGATTTAACAGCTTCCTGAAGGGTTATTCATGCGCAACGATCCCTACGACGACGTCGATGACGTTCCCAGCCTGAGCGCCAAGGACGATGACGACGACTTCGCGCCGAGCAATGGCGCACGCGAGCGCACCACCGTCTATTCGCGCACCACGCCTGTAGTCAAGGTCAAGGCGCCGAGCACCGGGCCTTTGTGGGCGTTGGTCGGTGCGCTGTTCATCGCCTTCTGCGGTCTGGGCTGGTGGAGCTTTCAGCAGGTTTCCCTGATGGAACAGCAGTTGGTGGCGACTCAGGAAAGCTTCGCGCGCATCAGCGAAGAAGCAGCGGGGCGCTTGCAGGATATTTCCGGCAAGGTGGTCGCGACCGAAGCGCTTTCCAGTGATGGCGAGGCGCTCAAGCAGCGTATCAAGTTGCTCGAAGCGCAACTGGAAGATCAGGACAAACAGCGCGAAGGGGTCGAAGGCCAGCAGGGCAGTCTCGACAAGCGTCTGGAGCAGATGGCCGCGCAAACCGCCCAGCAGCAGAGTGAAAACGCGCAGTTGCAGGAGCAGCTCAAAAGCGTCGTCGCTGAACTGACCACCCTGAAGGCGGCGTTGCCTGACCTGAAGACCGCTCAGGCGGATCAGGGCAAGCTGGATGCGCAGATCAAAAGCGTGGCAGCCGATGTCGCCACGTTGAAAAAGCAGGGCAACCCGTCTGCCGCTGTCGAACGCCTGGAACAGGACCTGATGGTGCTGAAAAGCGAACAGGAAAACCGCCCGGCTCCTGCAGCGCAAGCCAATACGGCCGAGTTCGATGCCTTTCGTGCTCAGGTGACTCGTAACATCAATACCCTGACCAGCCAGATCCAGAACCTGTCGCAACAGCTCAACGCTCGTCGTTGACCCCCGAGTCTGCCTGCCGCTATCCATGGCGGCAGGCAGATGCTCCGGTCTTTTTTGCACCCCACAAATAAATATGTGCTTGCCAGGTGAGGGGCGGCTTAAAGTTGCGTTGCTGTTAAATAAATGGAGCTTCAATAATGAATGGAATCAATGGTATGAACGCTGATACGCCTGAAGAACAAGCCCGCGTCGCTGGTGAAGATCGCCAGCCAATGGATGCCTCTGCCGAACGAGCAGAACCGGATGTGGAAGAACTCTCTGAAACGCAAGCGCCCGCTGGAGACTATGGGTCCGCGCGTCCGAAGAGGGCAGCGAGCCCGGACGGTCCACCGGTAAGGAAGGCGCCACCTGTGAAGGTTGGGCAGGCCGGTGGGCCACCGGCCAAGGTCGGGCAGGCTGGCGGGGCCGGGGCAAATAGTGGCGCGCCTACCAGGCCACCGGTCAAGGTTGGGCAAACCGGCGGGTCCGGGGCAAATAGTGGCGCGCCTATCAGGCCACCGGTCAAGGTTGGGCAGGCTGGCGGGAAAGTGACAGGAGGGGGAGCGCCTGTCAGGCCGCCTGTTGCAAAGGTATCGCCGCCTGACAAACCGATCGTCCGGCCTGCCAGCGTTCCGCTGGCTCCGCAAACGGTTCCCGCGACCCCTGCGCCACCTTCGCGTCTGGAAAAGGTGCTGACGACCGTCAATACCGTAACGGGCGTGCTGCAACTGATCCCGGCGTTCCACCACATGGTAAATCCCAACGGCACGATCACCTATCCGGACGGCAAAGTTCAGTCTGCGGATGGTCAGACCCTTACCCATCCAAGCGGGGCCGTGCAGCATGCCGACGGCACGACGGTGCATGCCGATGGTTCGCTAGAGAACGCAAATGGCGATGTGCAGCACAAGGACGGAACCTGGGTTTTGGCGGATGGCTCGATCAACTACCCGGACGGACGCTGGAAGCATCCGGATGGCAGTATCACCGACGCCCAAGGCAACTTGCTGGGGACGGCCGCGGCTGACGCCAAGCCGTAGTGCCAATGCTGGAGTGCTGATGGCTGCAGTCAATAAAAAACCCTGATGCTCGCGCGTCAGGGTTTTTGCTGTTGCAGCGTCTGGTTACATCCGTGGGTAGTCGATATAGCCGACTGGTCCTTTGGCGTAGAACGTCTCCGGATGGGCTTCATTCAGGGGCGCATCGCTGGCCAGACGCTCAGGCAGGTCCGGGTTGGCGATGTACGGCACGCCAAAGGCAATGGCGTCTGCCTTGCCTTCTGCCAGCCAGGCGTTGGCCGTGTCCTTGGTGAATTTTTCATTGGCGATATAGACGCCGCCGAAATCCTTCTTCAACTGTGGGCCGAGGCTGTCTTCAGCATCATGCTCACGGGCACAGATGAAGGCGATACCGCGCTTGCCGAGCTCTTTGGCCACGTAGCTGAAGGTTTCAGCACGGTTTGCATCGCTCATGTCGTGCATGTCGAAACGAGGCGAGAGGTGAACACCTACTCGGCCAGCGCCCCAGACATCGATGACTGCGTCGGTCACTTCCAGCAGCAGACGCGCACGATTTTCCACCGAACCGCCGTACTCGTCAGTGCGCTGGTTGCTACCGGTCAGCAGGAACTGTTCAAGCAGATAACCGTTGGCGCCATGCACTTCCACGCCGTCGAAGCCCGCAGCCTTGGCGTTTTCCGCACCGACGCGATAGGCCTCGACGATGTCACCGATTTCCGCCAGTTCCAGCGCGCGCGGGGTTGGCAATGGGGTGATCGGGCGCATCAGGCTGACATGGCCTTCGGCCGCGATGGCACTCGGCGCGACCGGGGTTTCGCCGTTCAGGTAGGACGGGTGGGAAATACGGCCCACGTGCCACAACTGCAGGGCGATACGACCACCGGCGTTGTGCACGGCCTTGGTGATGTTGCTCCAGCCACGTACCTGGTCGTTGGACCAGATGCCCGGGGTGTCGGGGTAGCCCACGCCCATAGGCGAGACAGAGGTGGCTTCGGTCAGGATCAGGCCGGCCGAGGCGCGCTGCACGTAATACTCGGCCATCATCGCGTTTGGTACACGGCCTTCGTCGGCACGGCAGCGCGTCAGTGGAGCCATGATGATGCGGTTGGGCAGTTGCAGATCGCCCAGGGTGATCGGGTCAAAGATAGTCGTCATGTGTCTAATCCTCGTAATTGATCAATGCGTAGCAGGGGCCAGATCGGGGTTGCCGGTCTGACGAAAGGTAATCAGGGTAATCAGCAGCGCCAGCACGGCCAGGATGGCGGCGGCCAGCGGTACGCTGGTCAGCCCCAGACCGTGGGCGATGACGCTGCCACCGACCCAGGCGCCCAGCGCGTTGCCGACGTTGAAGGCGCCGATGTTCAGGGTTGAAACCAGGTTCGGTGCGGCTTTGCCGAACGTCACCACGTTGATCTGCAGGGCCGGGACGGCAGCGAAGGCCGCGACTGCCCAGAGGAACAGGGTGATTTCAGCCGGGATCAACGCGGTGCTGGTCCAGCTGAGCACGGTGGAGATCACCGCCATCGAGACGAATACGCCAATCAGCGTGGACGACAGGCGGCGGTCGGCCATCTTGCCGCCGATCACGTTGCCGGCGGTCAGGCCCAGGCCGATCAGCAGCAGCGTCCAGGTCACGCCGTTGGGCGATACACCGGTGACTTCGCCGAGCAGCGGAGCAATGTAAGTGAACAGGGTGAACATGGACGCCGAGAACAGCGCAGTCATGGTCAGCGACAGCCAGATGCCGGCCCCTCGCAGGGCGCCCAGTTCAGCGCGCATGTCGAGCTTTTCTTCATTGCGGTTGGTCGGCAGGAAGCGGATCAGGCCGATCAGCGCAATCACGCCGATGACCGTGACGGCCCAGAACGTCGAGCGCCAGCCGGCGTATTGACCCAGCGCAGTACCCAGCGGCACGCCCAGTACGTTGGCCAGGGTCAGGCCGGTGAACATCAAGGCCACCGCTGAGGCACGCCGGTTGGCGGGCACCAGACCTGCGGCAACCACCGAACCGATGCCGAAGAACGCACCGTGACACAGTGCAGTCACCACGCGGGCGACCATCAGGACGTTGTAGTCACTGGCCAGCGCACAGAGCAGGTTGCCGATGATGAAAATCCCCATCAGCGTGACCAGCGCCGCCTTGCGCGGCAGTTTTGCCGTGGCCATGGCCATGAACGGCGCACCGACGGCGACACCCAGCGCATAGCCGGTCACCAGCCAGCCTGCGCCGGGGATCGATACGCCGAGGTCGGCCGCCACATCGGGCAGCAGGCCCATGATGACGAATTCGGTGGTGCCGATGGCGAAGGCGCTCAGGGCCAGAATGAGTAGCGAAAGAGGCACGGGGCAGCTCCTGGTAAACGTTGGAAAATCAGGTCGGGTTGTTCAGTTCTTCAACCAGCGCCTGAACGAATGCCTGTATGACTTCTTCGTTGCGTCTGAAGAAATGCCATTGGCCGACCTTCTTGCTGCTGATCAGACCAGCGCGTTGCAAGGTCGCCAGATGGGCCGAGACAGTGGATTGTGACAATCCCGCACGCTGATCGATCTGTCCGGCGCACACGCCGTGTTCGATCGAGTATTCCTGGGCGGGAAAGCTTGCGCGGGGGTTCTTCAGCCAGGTCAGGATTTCTCGGCGGACCGGGTGGGCCAGGGCTTTTATTATGTCGTCGAGGTCGATAGGCATGTCGTTCTCACAGGCGGTGTAGCGTTATATCGCGATAGAGCGAATCTTATATCTGTATTTCGCGATATACAAATATGATTATGTGCTTAGGATCAGCCAAATCGCTATATCGGGTTATAACGATATATGGACAGCGGGCCCGAAAGCGGCCTAGGCTTGCAGCCATGAACTACTTGGCACATCTTCATCTTGGTGGGCACCGGCCCGCCCAATTGCTTGGCAGCCTGTATGGCGATTTCGTCAAAGGTCCGCTGCCGGGACGTTTTCCTGCGGAACTGGAGGCGGCGATTCGTCTGCACCGCAGCATCGACGCCTTCACTGACAGTCATCCGCTGATCAAGGCCTCCATTGCCCGCTTTCCGCTCCAGCGACGGCGCTATGCGGGCATCATGCTCGATGTCTTTTTCGATCATTGCCTGGCGCGCGACTGGCATCGTTATGCCGACCTGCCGTTGGACGCATTCACCCGCAAAGTCTATGGCACGCTGGCTGCCGAGCCGCAATTGCCCGAGCGGCTGGCGCTGATCGCACCGCGCATGGCGGCGCAGGACTGGCTGGGGTCGTATCGGGATTTCGGGGTGCTGGAGCAGGTGTTGAGCGGGATATCCCGACGCTTGTCACGACCCGAAGGGCTGGCCGGCGG
Source organism: Pseudomonas syringae pv. coryli str. NCPPB 4273 (assembly GCF_000972175.1). Lineage (NCBI taxonomy): Bacteria > Pseudomonadati > Pseudomonadota > Gammaproteobacteria > Pseudomonadales > Pseudomonadaceae > Pseudomonas > Pseudomonas syringae pv. coryli. Next base: position 29,901 of record NZ_AWQP01000046.1, read on the forward strand.
CATGCAGGAGTTGCAGGCGCTGTACCAGCCCTTGAGTGCGGATTTCGCCGAGTTCTATCCGCTGCTCGAAGATTTCGTTCAGGCCGCTCGGGCCGGACGCGAAACCACGTCGCTCGGCTGAGCCGGCGGCTCGCCAAACAACGCCACCTGAACGGCCTGCTGGGCCTTGAAGGCCAGTGCGGCACGTTCCTGGTCAGCGGTCGGGATCGGTGTCAGCAGGTGAATATGCACGTCGCTCTGCTCGTTGGCGAACAGTCGGCGCAAATGCGACAGCAAGTCATCGTCGCCAATGAACGGGGCTATCGGGTCCGGTTTGCCGTCACGCGAGTAACCAATGGCCACCGGCTGAATCGGCACGCCAGCGTCGATGGCGCTGGACAGCAGGCGACCGTGAAAGGTGCGCAGGCTTTTGCCGTCCGTGGTGGTGCCTTCGGGGAAGATCAGTAGTGCGTTGCCTTGTTGCAGGTGGTTGCACATCTGCTTCTGGATCAGACGGCTGTCGCCCGATCCGCGACGAATGAACAGCGTACCGGCCTTCAGCGCCAGCCAGCCCGCTACCGGCCAGGTCCGCACTTCGGCTTTCGACAGAAACGACAGCGGCGCGAGCATGCCGAGCAGGGCGATGTCGGTCCATGACACATGGTTGCTGACCCACAGCATGGGCTGGGTTGGCAGTTGACCTGTCACGGTGACGCGAAACGGCAGGGCGTTGGTCAGGCGTGCCATGAACCAGCGGCTCCAGCGCTGCCTGCGCTCCATCGAACCTCCGATTCTGGTGCGTTCCAGGACCGCGAACGCGCTGGCAATCGTCAATCCGAGCGCTACGACCAGTAGCACCCGGACTACGCGGGCATAGCCGCGCAACCGGCTCATCACACGGCCGCCTTGAAGTGGCGGGCGTAGCGCGGGCACAGGTCGTCGCGCTTGAGCAGGATGAACACGTCGGCCACCTGGAAGTCTTCGTCCCAGCACGGCTCGCCGCAGATCTTGGCCCCCAGACGCATGTAGGCCTTGAGCAGCGGTGGCATCTCGCAGATCACATTGCTCGGGATGTCGAGGGTCGGCAGCGGATTCTTCGGCTCGGCGCGCAGGTGCTCGTTGCACAGGTAGCGTTCGCGCAGGCGTTGCATGATCGCATGGGCCTGAATACCGCCGTCCTGCATCGGGATGCTTGCGCAGCCCATCAGGTAGCTGTAGCCGCCTTCGTTGAGCACCTCGGCCAGTTCGCTCCACAACACCGCGATGGTGCCGCCGTTGCGATAGGCCGGGTCGACGCAGGTGCGACCCAGTTCGAGGATCGGCCCTTGCAGATTGACCAGCCCGTGCAGGCTGAACTCTTCTTCGCTGTAGAAGCGCCCCAGCGTGTTGGCGGCCTGATGGTCGAGCAGCCGGGTCGTGGCAACCAGACGCCCGGTGTTCAGGTCGCGTACCCCGATGTGCGAGCAGTGAACATCGTAATCGTCGATGTCCAGGCCTTGTTCAGCGCCGTTGAGACGGGCGTTGAACTCTTCGCTGAACACACTGAAACGCAACGCCTGTGCTTCCTGCAAGGCGCGCGCTCCAATCAGGCGCTCGGCCTGAAGACGACGTTCAGAAGTGTTGTCACGAATGCGGGCGATCTGGGTCATACGAATCTCCATGAGCCAGCCTTGCAGATGCAGAAAGGGCTGGTTGACTGATTTGTCCAGGCGCTTTGCCGTACTTGCAGGCTAGGGAGATGCCGTGTCATGCCTGTGAAGCTTTGGTGATGGTTGTGTGACGGGGGATGCTGGGGCCATTTCCCCTGTGTCCGGTCTTGAGGGCAGTCCACGTAGCGTGAGGAACGAGCGGCGTACGCAGGATCACTATCGCTCCCATGCTCCGCGTGGGAATTGCAGTTCGTGACGCTCTGCGTCTGCTCCCGAGGTAATGGCTGACTGTCATGAAACGCTGATACGGTATGCGGACTATTCTGTAGAGGCCCTGTCATGCCGCGTAGATTTGTCCGTCTGTGTCTGGTTCTGATCCTGGGCTTCAGTGCCCAGGGCGTCGTTGCTCAAACATGGCCGACAGAGCAATGGCCTTCTCAGTCTGTGCCGCGATCGGCGGCCATCGAAGAGCTTGAGGCTTACGCCTTCCCGCCTCGTGACGACGCCACGCGCAAGGGCATACGCACCGATGCGCTGCTGGTGATTCGTGATGGCGAAGTTGTTTTCGAGCGCTACGGCGGTGTGACCTCCGCGCAAACGCCGCACCTGACCTGGTCGATCAGCAAAAGCATCATGGCGACGGTGCTGGGGGTGGCGTTTGCAGAAGGACGCTTTCAACTGAATGATCCGGTAGCGAAGTTCTACACGCCGTTCAAGGCCCACCCAGAGATCGCCATCAAAGACCTGATGCACTGGGCGTCGGGTCTGGATTGGCAGGAAGACTACGAATACGCTCCGCTCAACTCCTCGGTGGTCGCCATGCTCTACACTCGTGGGCGTGACGACATGGCGCGCTTCACCGCCGATCACCGCGCTGCCCAACCCCCTGGCAAGACTTACCTTTATTCCAGTGGCGACAGCACCGCCCTGGCGGCGGCCTTGAAAAAGATGGTCGGCGATGAGGCCTATCCGGGTTATCCATGGACCGCGCTGTTCGACCCGCTCGGCATCCGCAGTGCCGTCTGGGAAACCGATGGCGCGGGTACATTTGTAGGCTCTTCCTATGCCTACATGACCGCCCGCGATCTGGCCCGCATCGGCCTGCTGATGCAGCGCGGCGGGCAATGGCAGGATCGGCAGTTGCTCAACAAGGAGTGGATGGACTTCGCGCTGACGCCGTTTGCCGGTGCCGGCGTGGATGTCAGCGTTGAAGTGCCCGGAGGCCAATGGTGGCTCAACCGTACTGCCGAGGGCGGCAAAGGACCATGGCCGGACGCTGCCCCTGACACCTTCGCGGCGTTGGGGCATTGGGGGCAGGCGCTGTATGTGATTCCCGATCAGAAGCTGGTGATCGTGCGCTATGCCGATGACCGCGACAGTACCTACAACCACAATGAGATGCTCAAGCGCGTACAGGCCGCGTTTGGCAAGGAGGGCGGTCAATGAGCTCGCGTCGACTGTTCATCCTGCGTCGTCCCTTCAGCAGCCTGCTGTTGCTGATCGTTGCCGCACTTGCCGTACTCGCCTGGCAGTACCGTGTGAACCTGCAGGCATTCCCGACCATCATCAGTGCCTACACCGCCAAGGAATACTGCTCGTGCAGGTACGTCATGAACAATTCCGAAGCGTATTGCCAGGGCTACATCAAGCAGTATCTGCCCAGCACCCTGGTCGACGACAGCAGTCAGAAACGGGTCATTGCCAGCGGCCTTGGACGCACCAGCAGCGCGTCCTGGCAGGGTGAGCGACAGGGCTGTCGCCTGCTGCCATGAGGGCTTGATGGGGGGCCGCCGAACGCAGGCGTTTGCCAGCGGTCAGACAGGCGGATAAGGTGGCCCTCAATTGTACGTCTGGAGTCTGCATGCTCACTATGAATCGCCTGCTGCTGGTCCTGCTGGCCGCAGTGGCGTTACCTGCCCATGCGAACTGGTATCTGGATAACGAGTCGTCGCGACTCTCGTTCACCTCGACCAAAAATGCCGATATTGCCGAAGTGCATCGCTTTCTCGTGCTGCACGGCAAAGTCGACGCCAAGGGGCTGGCTGAAGTGGAAGTCGAAACCGATTCAGTCAGCACCGGCATTCCGCTGCGCGACGAGCGCCTTCGAGAGCAGGTGTTTCAGGTGCGCAAGTTTCCGACTGCTCAGATCAATGCGCAGCTCGACATGCGCCCGATCAACGACCTCGCGCCCGGCGCGCAACTGGAACTGCGTCTACCGCTGACCGTCAGCCTGCGCGGCAAGACCCACAGCTATAACGCCGAGCTGCTGGCGACGCGTCTCGACGAGCGGCGCTTTCAGGTCGTGACGCTCGAGCCGCTGGTGATCCATGCCCAGGATTTCGATATGGCCCCGGACTTCAAGGCCTTGCGCAATGCCGCAGGATTGTCGGCAGTGAGCCTCTCGGTCCCGGTCGGGGCTGTCCTGATCTTCACGGCGCGCTGATATGAACGGTGCGATTTTTCCGTGGCGTGAAAACAACCGCTTTCAATTGCTGATCGACGGTCCTGCGTTCTTCCCGCGCATGATCGCAGCCATTGATCGCGCCGAGCAGCAGGTCGATCTGGAGTTGTACCTGGTCGAAGCCGGGGCCTGCGCCGACGCCATCGTGCGCGCGCTGGTCGAGGCGGGCAGGCGTGGCGTGATCGTGCGCTGCCTGTTCGATGACTTCGGTTCAAAAGCCTTCGACGCCGGCCTGCGCAAGCAACTGACCGATGCCGGTGTGATTCTGCGTTTCTACAATCCGATCCACTGGCGGCGCGGCGTGCGCAACTTCTACCGCGACCATCGCAAACTGCTGGTGGTGGACAAGGCCTTGGCCGTGGTGGGCGGCACCGGTGTGACCGACGAGTTCTGGGAGCCGGACAAGGACGCCAGCCAGTGGCACGAAGTGATGGTCGAAATCACCGGGCCGCTGGTGATTGACTGGCAGGCGCTGTTCAACCGGCAGTTCCACGCCAACGCCCGGCGTTTCGCCTGGCGTCCGAAAGAAAACTTCGGCCTTGATCATCTGCCCAAGGCCCCGACAACCGGCGAGGGGCTGGGCCGCGTGGCGTATGCCGATTCCCGCCAGCACCGCGACATTCTGCAATCGCTGGTGCGTGCGCTGAACACCGGGCAAAAGCGGATCTGGCTGGCAACTCCTTACTTTCTGCCCACCTGGAAAGTTCGCCGCTCTTTGCGCAGGGCTGCGGCGCGTGGCGTTGATGTGCGTTTGCTGCTGACCGGGCCGCGCACCGATCACCCGTCCGTACGCTATGCCGGTCAACGCTACTACCCGCGCCTGTTACGCGCCGGGGTCAAGGTGTTTGAATACCAGCCCTGCTTTCTGCACCTGAAAATGGTCCTGATCGACGACTGGGTGAGTCTCGGCTCGTGCAACTTCGATCACTGGAACCTGCGCTTCAATCTGGAAGCCAACCTCGAAGCCCTCGACCCCGGACTGACTCGCGACGTGGTCGCCAGCTTCGAAAAAGACTTCGCCCTGAGCGCCGAAACCACGCTGGCAGACTGGAAGGCCAGACCGCTGTGGCGACGGGTCAAGCAGCGCTTGTGGGGCTGGATCGACCGGCTGGTGGTGAACTTGCTGGATCAGCGTAACTGAGCGCTACGGAACATGGCAAAACTCGACGCGCTGCTTTTGCGAAGCCGTTGTGGAGGTGCAGTCAATGGCAGAGGCGGTGGCGTATCTTCGGTATCAGCGAAGGTGTGCTGCAATCCTTGACTCAAAACGGGTGGCTTTGAGGTGGGCAAGGGGGGCGGTGCGCCTTGACTCGCAACTGGCTCATGCTCGTTTGACTGCATTGCAGACGTCTTTTCGGGTTCAACGTGAATATGAATGTCCAGTTGATTGCCTTTGAAAACTTTGTCCACTCGTATGGCTGCTAATCCAAAATCTTCCAGGATTCGTTTAGTGGTTTTGCCGTTAAGCGTTTCCGAGAAAAAAACCTCCTTGAAGTCTGGCGCGGCGCTGTCATGGCGACTCAATGTCCGGAGTGTTTCCTCGTTCGAAATATTTTCCCTGATTATCCGGCTTGGAAGTTGGCCGAAAAACCCGTGTTGCTCGGCAACCTTCGTGTACTGCGTAACGGCAACCTCATTGGCGTAGTACACGCGCTGGCCGTCTGAACGGTTGTAATTCATGTGAAAGGTCCATTCGTCGGGCGTGTAGGTATTCACAAACTCGCTGGCTTTTGAGCCCGGTCGCGCTTGTCTGGAACCTATGGAGTAGTCTCCAAATCCAGGTATTCCCATCTTGTGACGTAGGTTGCTTTCAATAAATCGGTAGTGGTCGGACGACTTTTTTCTCGCCTGCTCAAGGCGTTCTTCCAGTCCGGTTACGTTGTAAGACACGAGCCCTGAATGGTCATTTTTTGACATAGGGTTATTTCTCACGAACGTAAAAGGGTTGAGTCCATCTACATCCCCCGCCGGATCCGGATTGATCCACCGCTGCAACCACGGCGCGTAATACCTGTACCCGTAATAATAAAGCCCGCTGGCATCGCGCTCCTTGCCTGAATAACGCACGGTCTTGTACTTGGCTTCCACTGCACTGCGCGCCGCCCACCAGGCCGTACCGCCGAACGGATAATAACTTTCCTGACTGATCAGGCCGCCTTGCTGATCCAGTTCCAGCGTGCTTGACCCGAGGTGATCACTCAGGCTGTAACGCACCTGATCGTTCTCAACAGCGCCCGGTTTTCCAGCCCCCCAATGCAACACCCGCACACTGTTGCGACCCGCCTGAGCGGTAACGACGTGGAGGGTTTCTCCATCGGCCGTGGTCCGGATTTCCAGTCCTGGCAGGTAGCGCACTTCGTTGATAAGCAAGCGGCCTGACGCCTGAGCAGTACTTATCTTGCGGCAGCGCTGACCCTGGCCGTCATAGACATAACGCTCTTCATCGCTCGCTGCGTCTTTACGCTGCAGCAGAGTAACAAGAGCAAGTTGATTACGCGCATCCCAACCCATAACCTGCCCGCGAACCAGTTGCAGCAGATTGCCGTTGGCATCAAAACTCGTAGCGAAATCCACATCCCCGTCATCGTCGGGCAGGCTGCGATTGCTGTCCGGGGCAACGTGCATGTTGCGGGTGAAGTTGTGTGCGCCTTCGTGACGCATTTGCAGCAGATTGCCCGCTGCGTCGTAGCTGTAATTCTGTCTGTAGTTGCTGACCTGGCAAGGATCGAGCGTCGGCAGAGGTTGCAGACCGGGCAGCGCCGGACCATGGCTGGCCCCGTTTCTGACCTCCCGGCCAGTGGCTTCGATCAACTGATACACCGTGTCGTAACGGTAACGGCTGATCGGTTCGATAAGCTGGTTGTCGCAATACCGGTCTGGTTGGGACGCGTCATTGACGAGCAGGATATTGCCCACCGGGTCATAGCTGTAATTGAGTTGCTGCAGCAGCGTGCCGTCAGCAGAGATCGCGCTCAGCCCGATCAGCCTGCCGTCCTGCTGATCATAGGTGTAAAGGCTGACTACGCCATTGCCCGCTGTTTCCTGTTCGACTTGATTGAAAGCGTTGTAACGGGTATCGACAAGCAATGCCTGCGGCTGTGAAATGCCTGCTTGCATAAGGCCCAGTGTCTTCGATTGCCCGGCAATGGTCCGGCTGAACACCTGCCGGTTACCCATGGCATCGGCTTGCTCGCGGACTTCGCCCAGTGCATTGAATCTCCACCGACTTTGCAACGGAGCCGGCTCAAGCAAGGCATCGCGCTCGGCTTCGGCGACCGGCCAGTCCGGCACGTCGAGCGACAAAAGGAATTGCCGCGCCTCGGTCAGCAACGCCCCCTGCAATGCGTAGTCCGGGAAAAAGCGTGTGCCCGCCGTATCGTCATGTCGGACGAGTTGATTGCATTGGTTATGCCCGATCGTTACGTCCCTGTCGCCATAACTAAAGCGCTCAACGACCCGACCTTGTTCAATGATGGCCAAGGGACGCAACCTAACGTCGTACTCAATATTTCGCTCACTGCCACGGCCGTCCCAGCTCGCCAATCTTTGAGCTGCTTCGCCCGCCAAGACGAGCTGCCAGCCAGCATCGACGCTGTTGGTCAGCAAAGGAAGGCCGGAAAGCGAATGCAGTGTGCTGATAGTGGGCAACGCATCGCTGCTCAGGCGTGTGTCTCGCTGAGCGATGATACGTCCCGCCACATCGTATGTCTGATGCGTCACGCGCTCATCGGCGGCTTGGTTTGAGTCCTGACGTAGTAAGGCGATGCTACGCACGGTGAGCGATCGTGGGTCTGTCACTGCCAGCGTTGGTGTGTGGGCATGCGTAGCTTCGTTCATGTTTAAACGTCCTTTTACCAACCTGATACTGACCTGGAGAAACTTTCCAGGCAGCGTATTCGGCTTCGGTGAAGGTCATCTGCTTCATCAGGCGTCTCGGTGATTGAGATCAGACGTTCTACCAAATTTGGAAGTCTTCCCCATCGTTTCCCTAGTAAAAGCCAGTCTGGCTATATGATTGCTGTTTAGGGCGTACAGCAACAATAAAGTCAGCGAAGGGGAATTCTGAGTCCCCCTGCCGATCAACCCATAAAGCCTCCATGCCAAAGTCGTCAAGTACTCGTTGAGTTCGCTTGCCGTTGGGCGTTTCCTGAAGAAAAGTCTGTAGCATTTCCGGAGTTTTGTTTTCTATTGTCGAAGTTTTCGTCAACGTCTCATTATTCACGACGAAGCTATTTTTTATAACCGAAGGTAAAACACCATGGGTATTTGTTTTTTGGGCAATGGTTTTATACTGGTATCGGACTACGTCATTGGCATGATAGTCATTGCTTCCGCTTCTTTTGTAATTTGAACGAAAGGTCCATTCGTTGGGCGCGTAGTCGTTGAGGAAGTCGTCCTCTTTTTGAAGATGCTTTGATTCTATGGTGTAGGGGTCGTATGCGAAGCTGCTGTTATGGTCAAACATCGTCGCTACGATAGCGGTCGCCTCGCCGGAACGTTTATCAACTGCGGCCAATCTTTCTTCCAATCCGGAAACAAGATATCTGTCTGGTATTGTGTACACAGGTCCGAGGAATTGCTCTTGATCGCCCCACAAAACACCAGGTCTCGCATCTTGATTTTCAAGCGCATAGGTATTTGAGGTTATCGGTTTTCGACGAGCGGATGATGTCTGAGACTCAAGCGCGTGCTTCCCCATATATCCCAACCTGTCGTAATAGGTGATTGGACTGTTTTTTACGTACCCGTACAGATTCAAACCATCCACATCCCCCGCCGGATCTGGATTGATCCACCGCTGCAGCCACGGCGCGTAGTACCTCAAGCCGTAGTAATAAAGCCCGCTGGCATCGCGCTCCTTGCCTGAATAACGCACGGTCTTGTACTTGGCCTCCACTGCACTACGCGCCGCCCACCAGGCCGTGCCGCCGAACGGATAATAACTTTCCTGGCTGATCAGGCCACCTTGTTGATCCAGTTCCAGCGTGCTCGAGCCCAGATGATCACCCAAGCTGTAACGCACCTGATCGTTCGCAATAGAGCCCGGTTTTCCAGCTTCCCAGTGCAACACCCGCACGCTGTTGCGACCCGCCTGAGCGGTAACGACGTGGAGGGTTTCGCCATCGGCTGTGGTGCGGATTTCCAGCCCCGGCAGGTAGCGCACTTCGTTGATAAGCAAGCGGCCTGACGCCTGAGCAGTACTGATCTTGCGGCAGCGCTGACCCTGGCCGTCATAGACATAACGCTCTTCATCGCTCGCTGCGTCTTTACGCTGCAGCAGAGTGACAAGAGCAAGTTGATTACGCGCATTCCAACCCATAACCTGCCCGCGAACCAGTTGCAGCAGATTGCCATTGGCATCAAAGCTCGTGGCGAAATCCACATCCCCGTCATCGTCGGGCAGGCTGCGATTGCTGTCGGGATCAACGTGCATGTTGCGGGTGAAGTTGTGTGCGCCTTCGTGACGCATTTGCAGCAGATTGCCCGCTGCGTCGTAGCTGTAATTCTGTGTGTAGTTGCTGACCTGGCATGGATCAAGCGCTGGCAGAGGTTGCAGACCGGGCAACGCGGGGCCATGGCTGGCCCCGTTTCTGACCTCCCGCCCCGTGGCTTCGATCAACTGATACAACGTGTCGTAACGGTAACGGCTGATCGGTTCGATAAGCTGGTTGTCGCAATACCGGTCTGGCTGGGACGCATCGTTGACCAGCAGGACATTGCCCACCGGGTCATAGCTGTAATCGAGTTTTTGCAACCGCGTGCCATCCGCAGATAGCGTGCTGAGCTCAGCTAGTCGGCCGTCCTGCTGATCATAGACATAACGGCTGACCACGCCGTTGCCGGCAGTCTCCTGCTCGACCTGATTGAAGGCGTTGTAATGAATTTCATTGACCAGTGTCTGCGGCGACGACGTACCGGCCAATTTCAGTTCAGCCGCTTTCAACTGCCCGGCGAAGGTCATGCCAAAGGCCTGCGTGTTGCCCATGGCATCAGTCTGCACGAGCACTTCGCCCAGCGCATTGAAGCCCCAGCGGGTTTGCAGGCCCGCAGGCTCAAGCAAGGCATCGCGCTCGGCTTCGACCAGCGGCCAGTCCGGCGTCACTGATACTCGTAAGAAATATCTATGTTGATTAAGTACTTTGCCGCTCAGGCCATGGTCCGGGTACAGGCTTGTACCGGCGGTGTCGTCATGGCGCGATAGCCGACCGCATAAGTTATGGCTGGCTGAATCAGGTCCGCCATAGGCAAAACGCTCAACGACCTGATGCTGCTCGGTAACCGAAACAGGGCGCAGCAACTGATCGTACTCAAAATGACGCTGATTGGCGTTACTGTCCCAGCCGCTGATGGTCTGACCTGCTTCGCCCAATAGCATCAGCCGCCAGTGGGCGTCCACACTGTCGGTCAGTATCGGCTGCCCCGAAAGGCCGTAAGTTGTTGTCAGGTTTGGCGCATCAAGTCGTGGATCTCTTTGCGTGCTCACATGGCCCGCAGCGTTGTAAGTCTTCCGGGTAATACGGCGCTCCATCGCTTGCTGCGCCTCGCTTCGCCAATAAGCGATATTGCCGATTGCCAGTCCTCTTGGGTCAACGGCTCTTACATCAGGTGTGTGTTGGTGCAAGGTATTGTTCATCATGTTCTCCTGGGAGAGTTGATTTCACCGTCAGCAACAAGGATCACCCTGGAAAACTGGATTTATAAAAAGTCAGGAAGTTACCTATTCCTCGCCGAGGGTTGCCTCTGGCCGATTGATCCATGATGATTTCGCCTGAACGAGAGACTATCCCCAGCGCCGCCCTATCGCCGCCGTCGAGATTGGCAGACCATCCGGGTGTGGCGTTCAGTTTGTCCAGCCTTAACATGATCTTCGCCCATTCCGGCATCGTGTAAGCTCCGGACTCCTGGGTTCTGCTTCCGCCTGACCCGACGGCCAGACGCGTTCTCGAAGATCCGTCGAAAACTACCGGAAAGCTGATACCCGAACGTGGATTGGGCGTGTTGGCATGACCTAATTGGCCCGGCCCTGATGTGGCCGGTCCATATTGAAACCTTTCCTGCTCAAGATCGTTTTCGGTGAAAGCCACTTCTCCCCCGGTAGACAGCAGTGGTGCCGAGTGAAGAGTGGAGCCATCCCCCATGGTCAGCGCAACGTAATCTTTTTCGTAATGCCTTGGAATGCTGACAGATGCTTCCTCCTCGCCACCCATGAACAACTTCCCAACCGCGGCGTGTGTCGGATCTGATGGTGAGACTTTACCCTTAAAGTTATAGAAGCCGCCATTTATGTATGCCAGGTGACTACTGCCAGGTACTTCTGACTCTATATAAATAGAAGCGCCGGACACGGACTTTATAGCGAAGGGGTAGCTGCCTCCTGAAACCTTGCTCTGGTAGGTAGAGTCGATGGACAGGTAAGTAAGTTCTCGCTGGCCTTTAAACGCTCTGGGTAACCCCATTCCTATTTGCGCGAAGGTTTCATTGGTGCCCTGGATACTCACGCCGATTATGCCTGGCGCAAACGTTCTGACACTCACGTCGTTCGTATCCCTTTGCTCGCGCAGGCTATCCATCGCCGTCAACCAGCGCGCCCTGGCCTTTTGACTGTTCTGACCGTCGGGGTCAAATAAGTTGAGTGGGTTGTTGCCAACAAAGCCGAACAGATTCAACCCATCCACATCTCCCGCCGGATCCGGATTGATCCATCGCTGCAGCCATGGCGCGTAATACCTGAACCCATAGTAATAAAGCCCGCTGGCATCACGCTCCTTGCCTGAATAACACACGGTCTTGTACTTGGCTTCCACTGCACTGCGCGCCGCCCACCAGGCCGTACCGCCGAACGGATAATAACTTTCCTGGCTGATCAAACCGCCTTGTTGATCAAGCTCCAGCGTGCTCGAGCCCAGATGATCGCCCAGGCTGTAACGCACCTGATCGTTCTCAACAGCGCCCGGTTTTCCTGCCTCCCAGTGCAACACCCGTACGCTGTTGCGACCCGCCTGAGCGGTAACGACGTGGAGAGTTTCTCCATCGGCCGTAGTACGAATTTCCAACCCCGGCAGGTAGCGCACTTCGTTGATAAGCAAGCGGCCTGACGCCTGAGCAGTACTGATCTTGCGGCAGCGCTGACCCTGGCCGTCATAGACGTAACGCTGTTCATCATTCGGTGCGTCTTTACGCTGCAGCAGGGTGACCAGGGCAAGTTGATTACGTACGTCCCAGTACAAGGTCTGGCCACGCACCAACTGCAGCAGATTGCCGTTGGCATCAAAACTCGTGGCGAAATCCACATCCCCGTCATCGTCGGGCAGGCTGCGGTTGCTGTCCGGGGCAACGTGCATGTTGCGGGTGAAGTTGTGTGCGCCTTCGTGGCGCATTTGCAGCAGATTGCCCGCTGCGTCGTAGCTGTAATTCTGTCTGTAGTTGCTGACCTGGCAAGGATCGAGCGTCGGCAGAGGTTGCAGACCGGGTAGCGCCGGACCATGGCTGGCCCCGTTTCTGACCTCCCGACCCGTGGCTTCGATCAACTGATACAACGTGTCGTAACGGTAACGGCTGATCGGTTCGATAAGCTGATTGTTGCAATACCGGTCTGGTTGCGAGGCATCGTTGACGAGCAGGATATTGCCCACCGGGTCATAGCTGTAATCGAGTTGCTGCAGCAGCGTGCCGTCAGCAGAGATCGCGCTCAGCCCGATCAGCCTGCCGTCCTGCTGATCATAGGTGTAAAGGCTGACTACAGCATTGCCCGCTGTTTCCTGTTCGACCTGATTGAAGGCGTTATAGCGAATCGCGCTGACCAGCGTCAGCACATGCATGCTGCCGTTCAATATCAGGTCTGTGCTGTGCAGCTGTCCAGCGAGGCTATAAGTTGAAAGCTGGCTATTACCACTGGCATCAGTCTGCGTCAGCACTTCACCTTGTGCGTTGAAAACGCGACAGGTCTGAAGGCCGGCCGGCTCCAGCAGCTCATTACGATCAGGCTCGGCTGATGGCCAGTCAGCTGCTTCTGCGGCGAGCATGAAATGTCGTGTTTCGCTGAGTACCGAGCCATGCAGGCTGTAATCCTGCAGCAAGCGCGAGCCCGCCGTATCGTCATGGCGGACCAGTTGATTGCACTGGTTGTGTCCTGCCGCATCTGTCTGGCCATAGGTGAACCGCTCCGCGAAGCGATTCTGTTCGATGATATTTCTCAGGCGTAACAGCAGGTCGTACTCGAGCTGCCTCTCGGTGCCGCGACCATCCCAGCCGTGCAAGACCTGGCCAGCCTCGCCGAACAGCGCAACTCGCCAGCCGGCATCGACACTCTCGGTGGCCAACGCGTTGCCGCCAAGGCTGTAGACAGTGCTCCGGTTGGCGTCGGCCAGACGTGGGTCAGTGGCGGCGATCATTCTGCCTGCCGGGTCGAAACGCTGCCTGGTAACCCGCATTGCGGCGGCTTCTGCGGCTTCGGTTCGATGTAAGAGGACCTGGCGCACGACCAGCCCACGAACCTCGGAAACGAGCAGTTCCGGCGTATGGGAATGTACCGCGCTATTAACCACGCTCGGCTGCCTTTCTCGCGGTCAGCACTTCCTCGGCCGTATCGTTTTCGTCCTCACTGATGGTGTACCAGACCCGATAGGTCTGTCGGCGCATCCAGCCTTTGGCGGTGATTGTGATGGTCGGACGCCCCAGCGGGTCGTAGAACTGTTTGTCGACGATGTTTTGTGAGCGTATCGATGCGTCGTTCACATACAGATGACTGTTGGCGAAATACGGCCGGTAAACGCGCACCGCCAGGCCTTTATTGTTGTATTCCACACGTTCACTGACACGCCAGCGCGGTGATGCGTGGACAATTTTCGGCTTACCGTCGACCAGTTCGAGATTGCCCCATTCATCGACTGAATAGGCGTTGCCGTCCTCTACCTTTTGACGGGTTTGCAGCGTGCGACCGAAGCCGTCTATCGACGCCATGCTGACGCGGATCTGCCTGTCCAGGTCTTCCGGGTAGCGGTCTGCCACGAGGGCAGCGGTGGCCAGCGGGATGTGGACCTGCCCCAGAGCCGTGTTGCCGTCGTAATAGAGCGCGCTGGCTTGCCTGCCCAGAGCGTATTCGGGTTGCAGCGCTACCTCGCCGGCAGAAGCCCAATAATGCCCGGCGCGATTGAGTGGAGGAAAACCGACTGCCTCACCCAGTTCCTTGCCGTAAAAGCTGGTTGCCCATACTCTGCCGAAGGCGTCGTAATCAGCTTCCTGACTGTTCTGATTGGGGTCGATGATTCGTTTTGGTTGCAGCACACGATAATCGTATTCAGCGGTAGTGACGCAGCCTGCCGGGTCAGTGATGCGAGTCGCGAACAGATGGTAGGCGTCGTATTCGACGAGACTCCAGCCGTGACTGCGCGTGGGCCTGAACTGAGTAGGATGAAAGAAGTGCTCCTGACCGGCGTAAGTGGCGAAGCCGCGTTTTACCGACCATAGATTCAGGCTGTCTGCTGGCAGAAAGCTTGGCATTTGCTGATAACCGATCTCGACGAGTTTTTCGGCCAGAGTGACGCTGTCCATGACCCGCTCGTAGGCGCTCAGTGCATGATCATCCAGTTCTGCCGTTTCAACGGCGTCAGCCAGCGCCTGAAAGGTCGCCTCGCCATCGCCGCAACCGATGTAGCGTTGCACCGACAGACTGGTGAGCGTACGCGGCAAGGTTGCGAAGGGCCCGGACGGATCGGCGAACTGTTCGTAGCTGATCTGCTCAGGCGTCAAGGCGCTTGCCGGAATGAGCATGGCGTCGCCGCGTGTGCGGTAAGGCAGCCCCAGACGCCAGCTCTGCGGGCTGTCCAGGTGGATTGCTTCGGCGTGCATTTCATTCAGGCAGGACTGTTGCTGGGCGTCGTCGTGTGACGCCTCCCACCATTGTTGCTGGTGAGGGTCCGCAAAGGGTGGCGCGTCACCCGGTTTCTTGCGCCGGGCATAGTTGACGCTGACTGAGTGGAGCGTCGAGCCGTAGCGGTCCCACGCCAGGTTCAGGCTGTGTTCGCACATCGGGTCCTCCAGTTCCTCGGCCTCGTAACGATAGGTGATGACTTCCAGGCTCAGTGGCAGCATCGACGCGTAGGGTCGATGTGCGCTCAATGCCTGCAGTTGGCGAACCAGGTAGCGGCAGGACTGGGTCGAATACAGCACTGTGGGACGTTGACTGGCGTCGAGTCCAAAGACTTCGCTGCGCAGTACCGAGCCGCTCAGCGCTCGCGCCATTTCCTGCAAGGTCGCGTCATCCGCGTCCGTTATTGGCAGCTCTGTCTGGGTTGCGGCGTCGAGTCGGGACAACACATGCTCGCCGGGCAAGCGTGCCAGTGGGTCGCTGCGGTCGTGGTCGGTGCAGGGTCTGGCAGGATAGCGTCCGGTGTGGAACCAGGTCTTGTTCAATACCGGAGCGGTAAAGTCTTCCTGATCCTGCGACGACGTTTCGGTGTCGGTCTGCAGGAGCAGGCCAAAGCCGCGAAACTCGCGCTCGCGAGGGTCATAGAAACCCTGCCGATAGCGGAACAACTGAGTCAGCGTATTGCCAGTGACCTTGTCCTGCATGGTTTGCCTGACGACCACATGAACCGGGAACGGTAATTCCGAGACAGCAACGCTGCCTGCGGCCCGCAGCTCGTTTTTTTCGTCCAGCCATTCCTGCGCCGAACTGCGATAGCTGACTTCGCCGGCAGCGCCGAGAT
The DNA here is from genome assembly GCF_000972175.1 of Pseudomonas syringae pv. coryli str. NCPPB 4273. Classification (NCBI taxonomy): domain Bacteria; kingdom Pseudomonadati; phylum Pseudomonadota; class Gammaproteobacteria; order Pseudomonadales; family Pseudomonadaceae; genus Pseudomonas; species Pseudomonas syringae pv. coryli. Next base: position 45,698 of record NZ_AWQP01000046.1, read on the forward strand.
TGTTGTCCGAGGCCTTCAGCAAATAAGGTTTGCGCACCGAGCCGGCCCGGTCCGCCGCGTAGTAAAGGCTCCAGTGCCGTGGCGCCATGTGCGGTACGGTCAGTACCAGACTGGAGAAACCGAGGCCCAGCAGATCGACCGCACTGAACTGGCAGAACCGGTCATAACGCACGCCCTCCGGCCAGCGCTGATCGAAGGGCGCGGCCAGACCGTTGCCGCCCCGGTTCATGAAGACCTGAAAGCCATCGGTTTGCAGGTACAGCACGTCACTGGCACCTGAACCGTCCAGGTCGGCCAGCCGCACCAAGCTCGAATCAAAGGCCTCATAGGTGTAGGGCAGGGTGGCAAACAACTGGCCCTTGCCGAACCGGCCTCGGCCCAGGTTTGGCCAGACGCGGATTTCGTTGTGCCGGATACGGATCAGGTGTTGTTGCCCTGTGCCCAGCAGGTCGCTGAACGCCACGAGTTCAGTGGAACTGTCGCTGAGCAATGGCAGGCGATCCTCGTCGTGAGGAATGTCCGTTGCTGCGGCGAATCCATCGGCTCGACGGTTGGCGTACAGGCGAACGCTGCGCGGCCCGATCAAGGCCAGATCCGACAACCCGTCGCCGACCAGATCCGCCATTTGGTCTTGCGGGTGGAAAAACTCTGCAGGAAAAGCCGAGAACGTGGCGTATTTCGACCAGCTTCGATCAGGGTTGAGGGTAAAGAATCCGGCCATTCCCGGCTGGGCGACTACCCAGTCCAGCCGCCCGTCGCCGGTCAGATCCGTGAGGGTCTGACGTACCGGTGTGGCTGAATCAGCCGTCGGGATGCGCGGTAACCATTCACTGGCTCCGTAGGCAACGGCGTCCGCGCCGCCAGCGGTATCACGGACCGGTTCGCGATAAAGCCAGGCCTTGTCGTCTCGGTACAGAATGCCGGGCAAGCCGTCGCCATACAGATCGACCAACTGGTATTGCTGGCCGTCATTCAGGCCGGCCATGGGCTCCAGCGGCGTGTAGATGCCCGACTCGAGACTGAAATCGGTGTATTGAAATTGCACAGGAGGTTGCTGATCGACGCGCCGCCAGTCCGTGCCATCCCATGCCTGCGAATGCGCCGCGCTCAGCAGGTTGTAGCCGAGCGTTGTCTGAAGGTGCTCCAGCAGCAGTCGCCGGGTCAGCAGCGGGGCTTCTCCGAGTTCATTCGGGAAGTGATGGAACATCAAGACCTGCCGGCACAGGCGCAGATTACCCAGCTCAAAACCATAGGCGAAACTAGAATGCGGATCACTGCGCACCGGCCAGGTAAATTGCTCGTCGTATTCGGGGGGCGGGTCACTGCGGGTGTCGCGCTGGTCATAGTCGAATATCAGGTCGAAATGCCACAACAAATCGTCCAGCGAATCTTCCTGCCACAGGTAAAGTACGGGGTGCGCCTTGGCGTTGCCGTAGCGAACCCGGCTCAGGTAGCGTTGGGCGCGGAAGTCTCTCGGGTGATCCTCCGCCAGGCCCTGATGGTCTTCGGGCTTGTATTCATAGAGGATGTGTTCGCCAACGGCATTCATGCTTTCATCCAGCAACCATTCGGCAACCCGATTCATGTCTGCCGGGTCGGCAATGCGCGATGAGGTCCTCCTGCCATAAAGGTTCAGGCTGCCGTCGGCGCCGTGGATCAGCCAGAAGCCGGGATCTGCAATGTCTACGCGCCAATGCTCGATGCGCGCAAAGGCCCCTTCGACTCGGCTGAAGTAACGCACCACCTGATAAGTCGCATTCAAATCATGGCCGTTGTAGCGGCTGACCTGAGTCGAAACCAGCGCGCCGCTGTCGTCACGTTCGGGCAGGCAGACATCGCCTCCGGGGCCGAAAATGAGGTCATCGTCGGTGTAGATCGGTACGCCTTTGCTGGCACGACGCGCGACTTTGCTGGTGTTCAGGTTCCAGCCAAGTCCGAACACTCCGTTGCCGGAAGTGCTCTGATAACTCAGCGACAGGGCGGGTGCGTAACCGCGTCCCGGACTGATCGGCAGAGCGACTTCCAGTGACGCTGCGCCGCTGGTACCAACGGATCCCCAGCCCTTGCCGATGCTTTGAATCGCGCCACCGCCTTTGGGTAATGACGGGGTGGCAACAGCCGGCTGGAGAGACTGCGGCGATTGATTCTGCGATTGCGATTGAGCTTCCATGACGCTTGCTCCCTGTCGGTTAACGACTTTTCGCCGTGTAGCGCATGTGCACGATGATGTCGGTGATCGAGTCGATCATGTCGCGCTGCGATGCCGGGTTGGAAAAGCTCAGTGTCCAGCGCGATATCGCACCGGTGCCCTCAAACGGCAGATAGCGCTCATCGTCGAAGTTGAAAACGAACAAGCCGTCATCGTCCACGCCGGTAGACAAGGCGATCTGCTGGCTGGCACGCAGGTTTTCTTTGAGCGGCCCGTCGGACTGTGCGTCCATCTGCACCGCGCTGTACGACTGGGTCAGGGTGGCGCGGATGTCCTGATAAGGCCCGACCGTGGCTGGCACCGACACACTGATGCGCTTGATGCGCCGTAGGTAGTGGTCCGGGTAATCCTCGTCAAGCATGGCTCGGGTGATTTCGAACTCGGCAATCCCGTCTTGCGCCAGGCGCTCGACCACTGCATCCCAGCCGTGATTGATCCCGGTATCATCTCCCTCTGCTTCTGGCAGCTGGCGCACCGAAACCGTTTTGACGATCTCCATTTTGCGCTCGTTGCGGGCCAGGTAAGCCGCGTCCATGCGCAGCAGATTCAGTTTCAGGGCCTCACCCGCAGTCAGGCCGCGCCAGGCATCCTTCCAGGCCGCGGGCTGGATGAAGGAGGCCGAGTAGTCGGCAATTTCATACTGCCAGCAGGCTTGCGTCGCCAGGCACAGTGAGAACGTGGCGTCATAGGCCTGGTAGTAGAAGGTCGAGAACTGCCCATTGAGCCATTGATAGAGCTGGCTGTTGGTGAAGCGCTTGTTGAGAAATGCATAGACAGTCTCGGCCTGTTTTTTGGCTTCCTGAGCCTGACGCAGTTGCAAGGCGGTAACGCGGGTCTGGGCGTCGTGGACAGTCAGTTGCAAGGTGATCTGTTCGGACTCGAGCAAGGCCTGATCGCGCGCGTGTTCCCATTCCTGGAGGCGCCGACGGAAGGATTCCGCGCGTTCCAGTGCCTGGCCGATAGACGTATGCTGAGCGGCGGAGGCATGAAATGCGACGGCGACCATTTCCAGCACGCCTTCCAGGCGGAAGCCCCCGACAGCACCTCCTGCCGCAGCGCCGACAGCCATGCCGCCTGTCGCACCGGCATGAAAGCCCGCATGATTAGGGGCCACTTTCAAGGCTGAAGCCGCAACGTTTGATGTGTTGGCATTCCCTTCAGCAATCCGTGCAGCGAGTAGCTCGCGGCCCACTGCGACTTCCCCTGCACTGACATTTTCAGCCGCCAGTTGGCCGTAAAAACTGGCTCGGGCATCAATCACGGCCTTGCTGGCCTCCAATGCCTTGCGTGCCTGAACTTCGACTTTTTGCGCCTCAAGCTGCAGGTCAATGGCGTACTGGGCGAACTCCCAGACCTGCTGCTGTTGCAGTTCCATCAACTGCCCTTGCTCCTTGCGCTCGATGATAGACAGCAAGGTGAAGCCGAACTGGATAAGGGTCTCCACGGCCGCGCTGGCTCTGGCGAACATGACCGGGTAGCGATAGTGCGGTGTTTCCTGAGCCAGCAAGCTCCCCGCACCGCCCTCGGTTGCGCCATTGGCGTAGGCTGCGAGCAGCGCCCGTGGGTCCAGCGGCGCGGCGAACAGCGGCAGCGACAGTGGCTTGCCGTCCAGGGTGAGGTTGTGGCGCAGGTTGTACAGGCGCGTTTCAAGCATGTCCCAGTATTTGACCAGCTCCGAATTCATCGGGAGGATGAAGTGATCGCTGTCCTCCTCGTTCAATGTCGGGTCGCTGCCGAAGGTGCTCAAGCGCAGGGACGGTTGGCTGAAACTGACAGTGGCTTTGCCATCGTTGGCGGCGGCGCTGGTACGTACCTGTTGTTCCTGCTCGACAAGCTGCTGCTCGAAAGCCCGCAGTCCCGGACTGGTGGACGCTGCCAGATCGCCCAGTGCCATCGGCGTCCATTGGCTGGTCAGTTTCACATCCGGGCGCGGCCCGAGCAGATCGAGAATACGCACGTACCACAGCTTGGCTTCGCCCAGACTGTCGGGCGTCAATTGCCGATAGGCCATGTCGCCGCGGTCGATAAGGTTTTTGATGTAATGGAAATACACCGCTTTCTGATAGCGCACCGGGTCGCTTGCCGCGATGCCGTCCGGGTCGATAGGGGCGCGCAGAAAGTAATCCGGGTCCGGTATCTCCACCAGAGGTCGAACGTTCCAGTAAGCCGGTGCGTCGCCTGTTTTTTTACGGCCCGGGTCGAAGATGAACCCGAGCCAGCGTTCGGCATCGGTGAAGCGTTGTTCCAGGTTCAGGCGATGGGAAATCATGAACGGCAGATGCAGAAACAGCTCCCAGAAGTACAGGCCGTTGGCGCCTTTGAAGTCCATCAGGTCAGCGATGGTGTCATCATCGATGGGCGGTTCCTGTAGCTGCTGGGTGTCCCAGGACAACAAGGCTTCGAGCGCAATGTTGGCCTTGTTGATCAACTCGCGGGCGAACAGCGTGTTCATGCGGATCGGGTCGCGGGTATCGATTGTGGAGTTGTCGCTGAACCGAATGCTGGAGGTGGAGAAATCGATGTATTCGGCGATCCCCAGAATGGCGTTGATGCGTTTGCTGATTTTGGGCGCGATAGGGTCGCCCCCATCAGCGGTTGTCCACTCCAGCTCTATTTCGGTGGATTTGAGGGCGTTACCGATCCAGGCAGGGGGAACTAGCGTGTTTACGGCAAAGCCGTGGGTGATGTAAAACTTTTTCGATCCGCTGATGAATTGGGTTTGCGGAAGATTTGGCAGAAGCGTGGATTTATCGAATGTAATGATTGTTTCGTAACGGCTCGGTGCTGTAATGCTGCTGGTCGGAGGTCGTGCGGTCAGCTGCTTTTGCGAGTTGTTGTGGGGGACGTTCATATCCAATGGGTAACTGAACGATTGGGCGAAAGAAAGCGTGTCAGTGTAGTGAGGCCCTACGTGTGCAGAGGGATACAGATTATATGAAGTTTCGCCTTGTATAAGTGCTATGAGTGCCCAGGATATGACCTCCGGGTCGGTTGCCGCCAAAGACATTAGCTCGACAGCGCCCACCTTCAGTTTGCCGCCTCTAAGGTTCCAGTCGGTGGTATATCGTTCTATACGGTAATAACTATTGTGTTGGTTGCGAAGGAAAGTGGTACTTGAGGGGGGGGCGGCTACAGCGCTATACAGGTTCAGCGACAGGTCGCCCCAATAGCCTCCGGTTGATTCGATTTTTAAGTTTGAGCCGTTCTGTAATATAAAGTTTTCATGGTAGATGTCGAGATCGTCGGGTTTCGTTATGAACTCAAACGTCCACTGGCTGGCTGGCTCAGTCAATATGAGTGTGGTTTTAGTAGTACCATTAATGAGGATGTCCTTGTTTATTGCAGTGCTTAATTTTATTGTGGAGTTTTCAAGGTCCAGGCGGGGTGCATAGACACCGGTCATCTGGGCTATTGCTTCCTGATGGTCTTGGTAGTCCCACCAGGTGTCGCCATTGTTTGGAGACGTTGTCAGGGGTGGTTTTAGCCTGATATACAAGCTCCACGTAAACTGAAAATTCCCCTTGTTCTTTAAAGCAAATGCCCAGCAGGTCTTGCGCACGCGAGGTTGCTCCAGACCCAGATCTGCCTTGTCGGAAACGGCGTCTACGTGGTTCGCAACTGGAAAAGCTGGTGTTTTGTTGAAATTCTTGTCGATAAAGGCCGTGTGCAGAAAGGCATACGTCGACGTTGAGCCATCGGTGTCACCAGGCGCCAGCGTTTCACCCGCATACATCGCGATAAACAGTGATTCCGGGGAGGCCGATACATCGAAGATCGAAATATTGTTCAGGTCGTTCTCAAGGTTGACTGCCTTGCCTGCCCGGGTGAAGACATTGGGTGTTGTCACGTCCATGTAGATTTGTGGCGCACTCCAGGAGTCGTCATATTTTTTATAGGAAATATTCAACACCAGACGCACATTGGGTGTGATTACCGTCAATGGCGCGATGTCAGCCGGTGGGGTGATGGGGATACTGCCATCGGCGCCTGGCTTAACCGTACCTTCGCGCAGCGTAACCGCTACCTGTTCGGTCACGTGAACCAGGTCCACCCACGTCACAAACAACCGGTTGTTGAAATACACCGGGCGAATGGTTCTTTCCAGTGTATTGGCATTGATGCCGATCTCGGCCCGCTTCCAGTCGGACCAGGCACCGGGTGTCGGGTTATCGTATTTCGGCCCTTCAGTCCCTTCTTTGTAGGCGCGCTCATTCATGTCTACGGTGCGCCAATAATAAATATTCTCGGCGCGCGACTTGCCGATAAAGTAATACTTGCCTTCTGCGAATCGGTCGCTGTCGATGTAGCCGTTGATGATCGTCAGGTTGGCGACTTCTTCAAAACTGGCCAGATAGGCTTTTACCGCATCTTGCGCCGTGTCGATATTGATCCTGTTCTGATTGATGTCGTTTTCCAGTTGCGTGAAGTAGCCGGATTTCTTCAAGCGCAATGCCGGAGAAATATAGATTTCCGGATACAGTGCCAATTGCATATTGGCCGCCCAGATCGGGTATTGACTGCTGCGTTCACGCCACTCGACAAAGCGCGCTTCGGTCGGCAGCAGCGTTTCATAGCCCGGCTCCATGCCCAGTAACGTGCCATTGATGAGCTGCTGCAGGCTGCTCATTGCCGATGCGACATAGCTAGTCTGGACTTCATTGCTGACCTGATTGTCGAGCAGAAAAAACTCATACAGGTCATTGGCGGTTTTCAAGCGCTGGTCCAGGCCCAGGCGCTTCAGCATAGGGTCGTTGGGTACGACCTCACTCAGATAGTAAGCCACCAGCGCATCGCGGAAGGATTCGTTGAGCCGGCTTTCAAGGGTATCGGACATGATCAGGCCTCCATGGCATTGAACAGGTTAATGCTCACGGCTTAACGGTTGGCGGCTATCACGGCTTCGCCTACGGACTTCCAGTGCGAGGCCGTGCTGGTCGCTGTCAGGTCAGTAGCCGACAGTAATTGTCTTGCCGAAAGGCCGGTGACGTCACTGGCGCTGTGCATCCGGCTTAACCAGTCCACCTCGTGCATGCTGGAAGCGATACGATCTGACCCGGTCAGCAATGCGTTTGCGGCCAGCACTTCAGATGACGTCCAGCCTGTCAGTGACGCCAGCCGCGCAGCACATTGTGTAGCGTCTCGCTGCGGGTCATTGGCTTGCTTGAAATACTCGAGCAGCGCTTCCTCCGGGTAACCGCAGTGGTCGCGCCAGTTGCTGTAACGGTCGAGCAAATACAGACTGTTCGGTGAGAGATAAAACTGGCCTTCTGAGCCTGCGTACAGCCAGCTTGGATTGATCAAAAAAGTGCGCAGTGCCCGGGCGCTCAGCCCCAGTTGCTGGCTGACTTCTGAATAGCGAATCAGCGTCGAGAGTGTCTCAATGACGCCATTATCCCAAAGTAACGCAGCGAGAAACTTGCTTACGTCGCTGCCTGCCCAACGTATCACCGGCTCGCAACGGTCCGGCGGCAAACCGGTGAGGGTCAGCAACAGTTCTTCCACCAGCCGATGTTGATTCCGATAGCCGTTCAATACGAACGTTGCAAGTCTGGCTTCGACTTCGCTTGCAAGGGGTTCCGCGATGTCTATGGAGGACAAGCGTTCATGCAGGGTGCGACGGATGCTGACCGCGGGTTCCTCGTGCAGCGGCAGAGTCCTGACCAGCCCTGATTCGTCGATCAGGTAAGAGAGGATTAACCACCAATTGATGGTGTTGTTTTGGTCATCCTTGCTTGGCAAGTCAAGGGATGCCAGCTGGTCGCTGTTCACTACAGCCAGGCGCGCATCATTGGTTAATTGCTCAAGCTGAACAGTCAGCTCCTGCGTGACTGTTGTTTCGGTCATGTCCCAGCCTGCCTGACGTCGCAGTGTGGTGACGTCTCGATCAGACGCTTCGAGCCATGTGACTGCCCAGTCCAGGTGCATCAGGATATCGAGCACGTCCGGTTCGGTGTCGTCGAGTTGACCTGAGACCACCTTTTTCCGAAAAGACAGAGAGCCTAGCAGGTCGATCAATGCCCGGCATTGCGCGGTGGTCAGACCGAACATCGAAGCAATGCGGGCTTGGCGGTACAGCGAAGAGATCATGCTCAAGTTGAGTCTGAAGTCAGTGGGCGCGTTACCAATCAGTTCGCGAACATCGATGGCCAGCTGCCTCAGGCCCTCATGAGTGCTGGATAAATGCAAGGCTCGGCTCAATTGAGCGCGAGCTTTGACGTGCTCGCTACTGTCCTGATCGAGGTCGAGAATCGACCCATCCAACACCAGCGGGGTATCGAACAATGCAGGGTTATTGAATACCCGGTCGAACATCGGCAAGCGTCCGTCGTTTGCCTCGCCGGGCATCTGGTGAACAAAGACTGCAAACTCTTCCGGCGCGAGGCCGTAACGTTTGTTCAGATACCGATAGGTTCCCAGTGCGCGTAGCGTATTTTCCGTCAGCACCATCTGAAGGTTCACGGCGCCTCCGGAGCGAATGACCGCCATGACCAACGTGTCCAGCGCTGTAAAAGGAATGCCCGTCCAGCGCTGCAAACGGATCATGCGTTGCAGGCGGTCGAAGCGGTCCACGCTGGTGTTGACCAGCCGCTCAATGCCGTATTCATCCTTGTTCAGAGCCATTGCCGGCTGAGTGGTCGGGCCATTGACGTAGCCAGCTCCGAATCGAGCCTTGATTGCTGTCAGACTTGCCTCGCGTGGGGAGTCTTCATCCGCGGTGTGTCCCGCTGACAGGATGTTGGGAGAGGCATAGGCCGTGTGGCTGCCGATGGCAAGAAGGGCTTCGACTCCGTCGCTGTCCAGACCCGTCTTCTCCAGGAAGACGTTCAGATTATTCAAAGGATTGCTGGCGTCGTCGACGTAATCAACGTTGTATTTCGTTTTGAAGAACTGGCGGGTCAGGTCTGCCGACGTGTCGGCGTTTGCCTGACTGGATAAGGCAGGTTCAAGCACGATTGCCTGTTGCTCCGGGCCTGCTCCGCTCATCAGCACCTGTGCAATGGCACTGGAGTGCTGCACTTTCCCATAGTCACTGCCGTACCCTGACGTGGTTGGAACTTCAAGGCTGACGCGGTAATTCAGCTCGCCTAGCGTTGGTTTCTTCCCGTCAAGCCCAAGGCTGATCTGTTGAAAGTGAAAGTTGTAAGGAAACTGAAACGGGTGTTGTTTCTCGGCCACCAATTGGTAAATAGTCTTGCCCTTGTCTTCAGGCACCGTGTCCACGTAGGCGTTGATGGCTTTACTTAACACCTGATTGACGATATGCAGCGTAGGCACTGGCGTGAAGGTGCTTTGTTGATCGATCAACAGATCCTTGAGGTCAGGCCGTCGTTCATCGAGTTTGATTCGGCTCGGTTCCGCCACGCTGCCTTCCAGCTGTTCCAGCGCAAAGCGGTACAAGGACGTCAGGTACGCCACTGGCGAATCCTTGGCCTCGATTGTACCCACCTTGCAAAACAGGTCCCAGTTCTCCTTGAACAGATTAGGGAAGCCAGGCCCGATGTCTACCAGCGAACGCACGCCGGTGCGCCGCGTCAGCTGTTGGGTTCGGCCTGAGGACAGCAGTTGATTGCGATACAGGCGCACGATCTGGGTGGCGTAACAGCGAGCGTTTTCATAGGCGAGCGCTGCATCAGCATCACTGATACGCGAGAGTTCGTGAACAAAAGCGCTTTTGGAGCGCCGTACGATATCGAACACTGAATGGATGTTAAGTTTTTCCATCGCGTTGATGAACGGTAACGTGTCATCGCCATGTTCGTGCGTGTCGTTCCCGGTTCGGGCCAGGTTGCGTAGAAGGGAGAAGGGTTGCTCGGTCATGTCCGGCGCTCCAGTGGTCATGACACAGCCTTGTTTACCGTGGCGCTCGCGTCTAGCTGACAAAAGTGTCAGTCAACCATCAACAACACCAAGAATTTCGCGGCAAAACAAAGCATTAGCGCCCGACGCTGAAGGTATATTCATTGGCGATTGACCACCCAAAGGTTATGCCTATTGGTTCTTGACCAAACAGCGTGCGTCCGTCTGTCTGCTGTTATGGTTGAAGGGCGTCACTAACGGCGGGTAGAGGTTTCAAGGATGAGCTCGATCATGCACACCAACACGCCGCAATTGGCGATCAGCGATTCACGGGGTCTGCCAGTACGCAGTGTGCAGTTCTACCGTGGCGCTGATGGTCAGCCTGTCGAAGCCAGGGTGACGCAGCACTATTTCGACGAGGCCGGGCGACTGATCGCCAGTCGCGATCCACGTTTTTCCAGTCGTTCGAACGATGGTGTCTGCGCGCCTGTGAACCTGATGCAAATTGTCAGCTTGTCCGGGGCTTCGCTGCTATCGAACAGTGTCGACTCAGGTTGGCGGGTGAGCCTGAACGGCGAAGCGGGGCAGTTAGTCGACAGCTGTGACGGACGTGACAACCCGCGCCAGATCGAATACGACGAGCTGTTGCGCCCTTTGGCGATCAACGAATCAGGCCGAATGACCGAGCGCTTCACTTATGGCGGGCCTGCCACTGCTGAGCATAACCAGTGCAATCAACTGATTCGCCATGACGATACGGCAGGCTCGCGCTTGCTGCTGGACTATGGACTGTCGGGTAGGGCGTTGAGCGAAAAAAGGTACTTTCTGCAGTCGCCTGACAGCCCGGACTGGCCACTTGCCGAGCCTGATCGTGATGCACTGCTCGAGCCCGTCGGCCTGCAGACGCGCTGGGCTTTCAACGCGCAGGGCGAGGACTTGGCGCAAACCGACGCCAACGGCAATTTCCATCGTTTCAGTCATGGTGTGGCTGGGCAACTGCACGCTGTTGAACTGACCCTGGCCAATACGGCACAGCCGCAAACGCTGGTCAGTGCCATTCACTACGACGCGTTCAATCAGGTCGAGCAGGAGACGGCAGGAAATGGCGTGGTCAGTCGCTATTTATATGATCAACAGGACGGTCGTCTGATTGAGCTCAGTGCGCTATCTGCTGACGGCTCAGTGCTGCAAAAACTGAAGTACAGCCATGACCCGGTGGGCAATATCCTGCTCGTCAATGACGCGTCCCAACCAGACCGATATTGCGACAACCAGCTTATCGAACCGATCAGCCGTTACCGTTACGACACGTTGTATCAGTTGATCGAAGCCACGGGTCGGGAGGTCAGAAATGGGGCCAGCCATGGTCCCGCGTTGCCCGGGCTGCAATCTCTGCCGACGCTCGATCCTTGCCAGGTCAGCAACTACAAACAGAATTATAGCTACGACGCTGCGGGTAACCTGCTGCAAATGCGCCACGAAGGCGCACACAACTTCACCCGCAACATGCACGTTGATCCCGACAGCAATCGCAGCTTGCCCGACGATGACGGGGATGTGGATTTCGCTACGAGTTTTGATGCCAATGGCAATCTGCTGCAACTGGTTCGCGGGCAGGTTATGGGCTGGGATGCGCGTAATCAGTTGCAGCACATCACCACTGTGCAACGTGAAGACGGGTCGAACGATGACGAACGCTATGTCTATGACGGCCAGGGTCAGCGCTGCCGCAAGATCACGCGTTCGCAGGCCTCAGGGCGTACCCTCGTCAACGAAGTGCGCTACCTGCCGGGGCTGGAAATCCGCACCACGGCCGATGGCGAAATTCTCCACGTTGTTACCGCTCAGGCGGGTCGCAACAGCGTGCGGGTGTTGCATTGGGAAGCTGGAAAACCGGGCTCTATTGCGAACGATCAGGTGCGTTACAGCTTGGGTGATCATCTGGGCTCGAGCACGCTGGAACTGGATCAACAAGGTGGCCTGATCAGCCAGGAAAGTTATTATCCGTTCGGCGGCACGGCCTGGTGGGCGGCGCGCAGTGCAGTGGAGGCCAAGTACAAGACCGTGCGTTATTCGGGTAAAGAGCGTGACGCCAGCGGGCTTTATTATTACGGGTTCAGGTATTACGCGCCGTGGTTGCAGCGGTGGATCAATCCGGACCCGGCAGGGGCTGTGGATGGGTTGAATTTTTATGCAATGGTTCGGAATAATCCGGCAGCTTGCGTGGACCCCTCTGGGCTCGCCGGCGACTATCGTGGACGGCGAGACAGTGTCGAGCGTGACGTGTTACGTGATACCGACATTCTTGCACGTGGTAGAAGCGAAATATCAAGGCTTCCAGACACTGAAAGTAGTTATATGGACAAGGCTTTCAAGCTCGCTCACCTTGCCTTTGATGAAAGCTCAACAATTCTCGCCGCTCCGGGGTTGGCGGACATGCCTGAAATGCTGGTGAGTTATGTGTTGGGGGACAGCGTCAAGGAGAGGCTTGGCGAGGTGGTTGAAACATACACTGCGACGGCGGCCATGCTGAAAGAATATGATGAAGGAGGGGAGCAGTACAATCAGATTGCTGTGATGAAAAGCTATCCAGGGACGGATGCATTTATTGACCTTGAAGATCAGCATAAGCGCATATTCATAGTAGAAGACTTTTTAAAGCATCATGTGGCGGGCACATCAATCACACTGGGGCATGAAGTGTCCCACATCGTCCGCGACAACGAAATTCTTGATTTCGGGTACCTGGCTCCCGGCTTACGGGATGAAGAAGACGCCGCTATAAGTGAGGACCGCTACCTGACGCACCTTGAGGGCGGGCTTCAGTCGGCGATGGAATATTCTTATGGTCAAAAAAATCCGCACATGTTTCGAAGCGTCAAGCGCATGATGCAAAAGAATGTGCTAGGTGCCGAGAGAGCCATGGAACTTTTCAAGGTCAAGAGCATGCAGGACCTGAAAGTCGAGCGTTTGAGCGATCCCGGAGTACGAACCAATCTATTGATGAACAATGCAGACAGCTTGGCAATGTTAAGTTTCATGCTTGCGGAGTCGGCTGTGAAAGGCCGTCTGAGAAGCTGGGGTGCATTGGTATAATGCCGGCAGTGGGCAAGGCTGACAGTTTTTATAGCTGCACGCCCATCGCCGGGAATAAGGTCATATCAAACTTTCATGGATGAAGGTCATGAGTTCGATTGTGCACAGCAATACGCCAATACTGGCGGTCATTGACCCGCGTGCGCTGGCCGTGCGTAGCGTGCAGTTCTGTCGAACTGTGGCCGGGCAGCCTCTTGCCGCGCGGGTGACCCATCAGCGCTATGACTGGGCAGGGCGTCCGGTTGTCGGTCGTGATCCGCGTCTGTTCAGTCGCTCGGAAACCGAAGCGCAGACCCCGGCAAATCGGCTGGTCAGGTTCAGCCTGTCCGGAGCGGCCTTGCTGAGCGAAAGCGTCGACTCGGGTTGGCGACTGAACCTGATGGGCGAGGCCGGGCAGTTGCTTGAAAGCCGGGACGGGCGAGGCACTCAGCGCTTGATGGAATACGACAGTTCGCTGCGCCCGGTCTCTGTGACAGAGCAGGGGCTTGTCGTCGAACGCCTAGCCTATGGTGGTGCCGACGCCGCTGAGCATAACCAGTGCAATCAACTGATTCGCCATGACGATACGGCAGGCTCGCGTTTGCTGCATGATTACGGCCTGCTTGGCGCTGCGCTGGGTGAGGAACGGCATTTTTTGCAAGCGCCTGAAAGTCCGGACTGGCCGCTGGGCGAAGCAGAGCGCGATGCATTGCTTGAGCCAGTCGGGCTGCAAACCCGCTGGGGTTTCAATGCGCTGGGCGAAGTGCTCGTGCAGACCGATGCCATGGGCAACACGCAGGCCTTTGGCATGACCGTTGCTGGGCAGTTGAAAGCTGCTGAACTGACATTGGCCGGTGCCGCACAGTCGCAGACGCTGGTCAGTGAAATTCATTACAACGCGCTTGACCAGGTCGAGCAGGAAACGTCGGGCAATGGTGTTGTCAGTCATTTCCAATATGATCCGCAGGACAGTCGGCTCGCTGCACTCAACGCGATGGCGGCAGATGGCGCGCTATTACAAAAGCTGATTTACAGCTATGACCCGGTCGGTAATGTACTGGTGGTCAACGATGCGTCCCAACCAGACCGCTATTGCGACAACCGGCTTATCGAACCGATCAGTCGCTTCGGGTACGACACGCTGTATCAGCTGATCGAAGCCAGCGGCCGTGAAGTCAGAAACGGTGCCAGCCATGGCCCGGCGCTGCCCGGTCTGCAACCTGTTCCGACGCTCGATCCTTGCCAGGTCAGCAACTACAAACAGAATTACAGCTACGACGCAGCGGGCAATCTGCTGCAAATGCGCCACGAAGGCGCGCACAACTTCACCCGCAACATGCACGTTGATGCCGACAGCAATCGCAGCCTGCCCGACGATGAAGGAGAAGTGGATTTCGCCACAAGTTTCGACGCCAACGGCAACCTGTTGCAACTCGTGCGTGGGCAGACCATGAGCTGGGATGTGCGTAATCAGTTGCAGCACATCACCACTGTGCAACGTGAAGACGGACCGAATGATGACGAGCGCTATGTCTATGACGGCCAGGGTCAACGTTGTCGCAAGATCAGTACTGCGCAGGCATCAGGTCGCACACTGATCAACGAAGTTCGCTACCTGCCGGGGTTGGAAATTCGCACCACGGCCGATGGAGAAACTCTCCACGTCGTTACGGCTCAGGCGGGACGCAACAGTGTGCGGGTGTTGCATTGGGAAGCTGGAAAACCAGATTCCATTGCGAACGATCAGGTGCGTTACAGCCTGGGTGATCATCTGGGCTCAAGCACGCTGGAGCTTGATCAGCAAGGCGGTCTGATCAGCCAGGAAAGTTATTACCCCTTTGGCGGCACGGCCTGGTGGGCGGCGCGTAGTGCAGTGGAGGCCAAGTACAAAACAGTGCGTTATTCGGGTAAAGAGCGCGATGCCAGCGGGCTTTATTATTACGGGCTCAGGTATTACGCGCCTTGGTTGCAAAGGTGGATCAATCCGGACCCGGCGGGGGATGTGGATGGGTTGAATCTGTACAGGATGGTCAGAAATAATCCGCTTGTTTACGTTGATGCGAAGGGCCAGCAACCTGAACCTGTTCCAAAAACTATTCATCAGATCTGGATAGGTGAAAACCGGGATGCCTTGAAGGCTCAGGTCGACAATATCAACAGAACCGTTAAAATGGCCTCGGGCTATAAAGTAATGTTGCATCTGGAAACGAGCAGGCCGGATATTTACTCTGAAATCGAAAAAGATTTGAGATCGGAAGTCGTCCCGCTCGCTGGGTCCGATTTTTTCCAGCGGTTCAAGGAGCAGCCGCTTTACGTAGCTTATGAAGATTTCCGAAAAAACAATCAGAATTACGCATTCGCGGTAGACGTTTTACGTATGCATACCGTTCATGAGTTGGGCGGAATTTATTCAGACGTTGATGATGTTTATGCCGGCGCAGATACCGAGGATATGACGCCGTTGGGAGATCAATCACTGCTTGCTGAGCAGAACGAAGTTCTAACACTGAACCCGGTTCATGTGCCTTGGGAATCTGAATATTCGGTTGACAGTTTCATGGTTAATAATAGCTCGTTTGCCGCTCATGCCGGTGCTGGCGTATTACACGATATGATGGACGAAGGTGTCAAACGGTATAACAGTGCTTTAAACAGCGGGCTCTATCCAGATCCCATGGGGCTGTCGGGGATCGGCTTTAATTTAATTTGGAACGATGATGCAGACGCAAGGGTGCGAGTATTGTCAAACATCGTAGGCCCTGGTCTGTTTACAGACGTAATAGGCCGATCTGATCAAGAGTACGGAGACTTACTGGATCATTTTAGAGCTTACGTTTTTGACGACGCCCCTTTTACAGCTGACGAACAAATGATGAGGAAAATGCCGTTGAACGCCTATATACGGAGCGGCGCGGCGCAAACCTGGCGCTGACCATAAACGATAAAACCCGCCTCGATGAGACGGGTTTTATCCGGTGTTTACTGCACTTCCACCGCCAGACTGTCGCTGATCTTCTTCTGCCAGATCTGCGGGCCGGTGATGTGAACGGATTCACCGGTGCTGTCGACGGCAACGGTCACCGGCATGTCCTTGACCTCGAACTCGTAGATCGCTTCCATGCCCAGTTCGGCGAACGCCACGACGCGGGATTTCTTGATCGCCTGAGCCACCAGATAGGCAGCACCACCAACGGCCATCAGGTACACGGCCTTGTGGTCACGGATCGCTTCGATGGCGGTCGGGCCGCGTTCGGATTTGCCGATCATGCCCAGCAACCCGGTCTGGTCGAGGATCTGCCGGGTGAACTTGTCCATCCGGGTGGCCGTGGTCGGACCGGCCGGGCCGACGACTTCTTCGCGTACCGGATCAACCGGGCCGACGTAGTAGATGAAGCGACCCTTGAGGTCTACCGGCAGGGTTTCGCCCCTGTTGAGCATTTCGACCATGCGCTTGTGCGCCGCGTCGCGGCCGGTGAGCATCTTGCCATTGAGCAAAACGGTTTCGCCCGGTTTCCAGCTTTGTACTTCTTCCGGGGTCAGCGTATCGAGGTTGACGCGGCGGGCCGATGGGCCGGCTTCCCAGACGATTTCCGGATAGGCGTCCAGCGATGGCGCCTCCAGCGAAGCAGGGCCGCTGCCGTCGAGCACGAAATGCGCGTGGCGGGTGGCGGCGCAGTTGGGGATCATGCACACCGGCAGCGACGCGGCGTGGGTCGGGTAATCCATGATCTTCACGTCGAGTACGGTGGTCAGACCGCCCAGGCCCTGAGCGCCAATGCCCAGCTGGTTGACCTTCTCGAACAGCTCCAGGCGCATCTCTTCGATACGATTCTGCGGGCCGCGGGCTTTAAGTTCATGAATGTCGATGGACTCCATCAACACTTCCTTGGCCATGACCGCGGCTTTTTCTGCGGTGCCGCCGATACCGATGCCGAGCATGCCCGGCGGGCACCAGCCTGCGCCCATGGTCGGAACGGTTTTCAGAACCCAGTCGACGATCGAGTCGGACGGGTTGAGCATCGCCATCTTCGATTTGTTTTCCGAACCGCCGCCTTTTGCCGCGACGTCCACTTCCACGGTGTTACCCGGGACGATGGAGTAGTGAATGACGGCAGGGGTGTTGTCCTTGGTGTTTTTGCGAGCGCCTGCCGGATCGGCAAGGATCGAGGCACGCAGCACGTTTTCAGGCAGGTTGTACGCGCGGCGCACGCCTTCGTTGATCATGTCGTCCAGGCCCATGGTGGCGCCGTCCCAGCGAACATCCATCCCCACGCGCACGAAAACCGTGACGATGCCGGTGTCCTGGCAGATCGGGCGATGACCGGTCGCGCACATGCGCGAGTTGATCAGGATCTGGGCGATGGAGTCACGAGCGGCAGGCGACTCTTCACGCAGATACGCCTCGTGCATGGCCTGGATGAAGTCTACGGGGTGGTAATAGGAAATGAACTGCAGTGCGTCTGCAACGCTCTGAATCAGGTCGTCTTGCTTGATCACGGTCATGCGGCGCGCTCCTCTGTAAGGACGGGAACATTCAATTACGCTATCGGCGGCAGTCTGGAACTGCGGCTTGAACCAGAGCTGTCAGGGTGGCGATAGCGGGCGCAAAAAGGCGCGGCAGTATAACCCGCCCGACGGGCCAGTCTGTACAATCGCCGTTATTTTCTGCACAGGCCGTTTTGATGCCTCAATTGCATGTGGGTGAGCTTAGCTGGTCGGTGGCATCGGCCAGCAATCTGCTCGACGCCCTGAACCATGCCGGTATTCCGGTCCCTTATAGCTGTCGTGCCGGCAGTTGCCATGCGTGTCTGGTGCGCGTCGTAAAGGGCGAGCCTGAAGACGCTTTGCCCGACGCGCTGCCTGCCGAAAAGCGCCAGCAGGGTTGGCGGCTTGCCTGTCAGTGCCGAGTGACGGGGGATCTGGCTGTCGAGGTGTTTGACCCGCAACGTGATGGCCTGCCTGCCACAGTGGCAGGCTGCGACTGGCTCTCTGCATCGGTGCTGCGTTTGCGTCTGGAGCCAGCGCGACCGCTGCGCTACAGCGCCGGGCAGCACCAGGTATTGTGGACTGACAGCGGTGTTGCGCGGCCTTACTCGCTGGCGAGCCTTCCCGGTGAGGATGCGTTTCTGGAGTTTCACATCGACTGCCTGCAGCCCGGGGCCTTCCGTGACGTTGCCCGCCAGTTGCAGGTCGGCGACGCCCTGAGGCTCGGCGAGTTGCGTGGCGGGGCGCTGCGTTACGACCCGGACTGGCAGGAAAAACCCTTGTTGCTGCTGGCCGCCGGCACCGGGCTCGGGCCCTTGTGGGGTGTACTGCGCGAGGCGCTGCGCCAGGACCATCAGGGCGCCATACGTGTGATTCATCTGGCCCGCGACAGCCAGGAGCACTACCTGGCCGATGAACTGCACGCCCTGGCTGAACGTCATCCCCAGCTGCATGTTGAGCTGGTTACCCCGCAGACGCTACAGGCAACCCTGGCTGAACTGCGCCTGTTGTCGCGGCACGCGATGGCACTGGTGTGCGGCAGTGCCGACAGCGTGGAGATGTTTGCCAAGCGCCTTTATCTGGCGGGGCTGCCGCGTAATCAGTTGCTGGCGGATGTGTTTGTGGCGCGGGAGTAAGAGTGACGTCAGTTACAGCTCCTGTTCTTCGGCACGATAATCACATGATTCGCAGGACTGACCCAACGCAAAAGGCCCCGACTCTTGCGAGACGGGGCCTTGGCTTGCCGTGTGCTGCGATCAGACCAATGGGTCGCCGACGTGCAGAATCTTCATGCCGTTGGTGCCGCCAATGGTGTGGTAGCTGTCGCCCTTGGTGAGGATGACCCAGTCACCTTGCTCGACCAGACCACGCTTGAGCAGTTCGTCGACTGCGGCCTGGCTGACCTGACCTGGCGGCAGGGCTGCCGGGTCGAATGGCACGGTGTAGACACCACGGAACATCGCTGCACGCGCCTGAGTACCACGGTGCGGAGAGAACGCGTAGATCGGCACCGAAGAGCGGATGCGCGACATGATCAGCGGGGTATAGCCGCTTTCGGTCAGTGCGATGATCGCCTTCACACCCGGGAAGTGGTTGGCGGTGTACATGGCCGCCAGCGCGATGCTTTCATCGCAACGGGTGAAGGAGTGGCCAATACGGTGGCTGGAAGTCTTGCCGGTCGGGTGCTTTTCAGCACCGATGCAGATGCGGGCCATGGCCTGAACTGCTTCGATCGGGTAGGAGCCTGCAGCACTTTCAGCCGACAGCATCACGGCGTCGGTGTAGTCGAGCACGGCGTTGGCCACGTCGGACACTTCGGCACGCGTCGGCATGGGGCTGGAGATCATCGACTCCATCATCTGCGTGGCGACGATCACCGCCTTGTTGTGGCGACGAGCGTGCAGGATGATGCGTTTCTGTACGCCGACCAGTTCAGCATCACCGATTTCGACGCCCAGGTCACCACGAGCGACCATGACCGCGTCACTGGCGCGGATCAGTTCATCCAGCACTTCGTCGTTGGCAACGGCTTCGGCGCGTTCGATCTTGGCCACCAGCCAGGCCGTACCACCGGATTCGTCGCGCAGCTGGCGAGCGTATTCCATGTCGGCGGCGTCGCGCGGGAAGGAAACGGCCAGGTAGTCCAGGTCCATCTCGGCAGCGAGCTTGATGTCCTGCTTGTCTTTTTCGGTCAGTGCCGGCGCCGTCAGGCCACCACCACGACGGTTGATGCCCTTGTGGTCGGACAGCGGACCACCGATCAGCACGGTGCAGTGCAGTTCGTTAGCGGTCTGGGTGTCGACGCGCATGACCACGCGACCATCGTCGAGCAGCAACTCGTCGCCTACGCCGCAATCCTTGACCAGATCCGGGTAATCGATACCCACGATCTGCTGGTTGCCACTGGTCAGCGGATGAGCGGTGGAGAAGGTGAACTTGTCACCGACCTTCAGCTCTATTCGCTTGTCGGTGAACTTTGCGATACGGATCTTCGGACCCTGCAGGTCGCCCAGCAGAGCGACGAAGCGCCCGTGTCTGGCGGCGATTTCGCGGATCAGCCTGGCGCGAGCCTTGTGCTCGTCCGGAGTACCGTGGGAGAAGTTCAGACGAGCAACGTCCAGACCCGAAAGGATCAGTTGTTCGATGACTTCCGGCGAATTGCTTGCAGGGCCAAGTGTGGCGACGATTTTGGTGCGGCGAACGGTCATGCACAAACTCCTTAATTGAAGCGCAGCGAGAGGCTACTCCTGTCTGGGTCTTTAGTCATTGTTCCTTTGCACTACCGTGTCAGGGTCAGGGAGGGCAATCGGCTGACAACCGGCGCTCTATTGGCCTGAAGAAACAGACTGTGACGCCGATACAGGGCAGAGAACAGGAGAGTCCCATGCGTATTGTAACGATTGTTGTATTACTGACTGCGCTCAGCGGTTGCACCCGCTGGGCGATGAATTCCAACCTTGATCACGCCTACCGTGCCTATCAGGAGGGTGACTGTGATCGGGTGATGCTCGATCTCTCCAAGGTCGAACGCCAGAGCCGCTCGCGCCGTTATGTCCAGCCGGAAGTGTCGATGTTGCGCGGCCAGTGCCTGGAACGGCAGAAATTGTATGTCGATGCGGCACAGACCTATCAATTCCTGATGGCGCAGTATCCAGAAAGTGAATACGCCTTCCGTGCACGCGCCAGACTCGACACGCTGGCACAAACAGGTCTTTACCCCAGGGCTCAACCTGCCAGACCCATGCCTGTACCGGTTCGAAACGCTCCTGTATCGAAATAATTACCCTCGTTTGAATGGAAGATGCTGTGTTCGGGTGGATTTCGAATAATTGTGAGCTAGGCTGAGGTCACAAAGCGGACGAGCTGCAGGGCTCCGGGCCAAGACTGTTTCCTGGATAGCCTCCGTCGTGCAGCGCATTAGAAGTCCGCAACGAACGCACGGTGCCGCGTGGTCGCAGCATCGGTCTCGGAAGGCAGCCTGCCATGTATAAAGAGCGGAAAATCGAACGTCATCAACTGCAGGATTATCTGCAGGTTTTCAATTGTCATACCGGCAAGCTGGTGGGGTGTCTGGGGAATGTGTCCGGTGATGGGCTGATGCTTATCAGCAGCCTGCCGGTGCTTGTGGGCGCGAGATTCGATCTGTGCCTGAAACTGCCGAATGGCAATGTCGGACAGCCCATCGATGTGAGCGCCAAGTGCCTCTGGTGTCACGAAGACGAGACACCCGGCAGCTATGACTCCGGTTTTGAATTGTGTCAGGTCTCGACGGAGTATCTGGAGTTCGTGCAGTTGTTGCGACGGTACTTCTGTTTTTACCCTTCCTACGAAGCCTCTGCCTGAGGTTGCTGCCTGACAGGCAGGGCGTCGTTCATAAAGTCCCTGCCTTTTTCCAGCTCATGTAACGGTTGACCAACTGTGGCCCCAGTTCTCCTGGCCGCGCATCCATGATCACGATGCCTTGCGCACTCAGACGATCGTGCAGCGAAGCGCGGGCGTTGAGAAAGTCGATCGTCCCGCAGTAACTCAGCGCTTCATCGTAGGTGTGTACCGGTGAGTGGCGCAGGCCGTCGAGGACTTCTTCGCGCAGACTGGCGATCAGTACCCGATGCTGTTTGCCGAGCTGCCTGGCAGCGGCCAGCAGTTCTTCATCGTCTTCATCGCGCAAGTTGGTCATCAACACCACCAGTGAGCGTCTTTTATGACGAACCATCAACTGGCGCACGGCGGCGCTGTAGTCAGCGGGGCGCCGGGTGGTCTGCAGGTCATAAACCGAGTTGAGCACCCGATTCAGCTGCCCAGGCCCCTTCACCGGCGCCAGATAACGATCCTGCTCGCCGGCAAAAGTCGCAATACCGACAGAATCACCCTGACGCAGCGCGACATAACTCAGTAGCAGGCAAGCGTTGAGGGCGTGATCGAAGTGAGACAGGTCGCCGTCCTGACTGCGCATCCGACGTCCACAATCGAGCATGAAAACGATCTGCTGATCCCGCTCGTCCTGGTATTCCCGTGCGATGGGCGCTCGCTGGCGGGCGGTGGCTTTCCAATCAATCTGGCGCAGGCTGTCGCCCTCGCGAAACTCACGCAACTGGTTGAATTCCATGCCCAGCCCGCGGCGTTGCAACTGGCGCACGCCCAGTTGGCTCAGCCAGTTATCCACCGCCATCAATTGACCGCTGCAGAGGCGGGCGAAATCCGGATAGACCCGCGTGGTGCCGGGCACTGTCAGGTAGCGTCGTGTCGTCCACAGGCGCAACGCCCCCGGCAGGCTGATTTCGCACTGCTCAAACGTAAAGTGACCCCGGCTTGACGGGCGCAGACGATAGCCGATGCTGCCTTTGCCGCGTGCGGCCAGGGTGAGGGACTGAGGCAGGTTTTGGTGTTCCAGCCCGTGCGGCACATGATCGAATAACCGCACGGTAACGGTTCTGCCACCGTCGTGCTGCACATCGAGTCGGGCTTCGTTCCAGCGGTCCAGCGTCAGACTGCCCGCCAGCTGGCGCTGCACGCGTGGCGAGGGGCTTCTGAGCAGCCAGATTGCATCAAGCACGCTCACGACGACGAGGGCCAGCAATGCTCCCCAGTAAAGGTCGTCGATTTTTGCCGGATACTCGATGCCCAGCGCATGAAGCGTTCCGAGCAGCAAGGCCACGCCCGTTAGTCCGCCGAGCCAGCGCAGCAGCGTTATCGACGGCTTGAGGACCTGTTTCACAGGCGCGGTGCCGAGACCTGGTCGAGGATCTGCCTGAGCACCTGATCCACCGACAGCCCTTCGATATCCAGCTCAGGTGACAGCCTGACCCGATGTCGCAGCACCGCCAGTGCACAGCCCTTGATATCGTCCGGAGTCACGAACTCGCCGCCACGCAACACGGCTCGGGCCCGCCCGCCACGCACCAGCGCAATCGAAGCGCGAGGGCCTGCGCCCTGACTCAGACCTGGCCAGGTGCGCGTGCTGCGTGCCAGTCGCACGGCGTAGTCCAGCACTTGCTCATCAATGGGCAGCTCGCTGGCAATGCGTTGCAGCGCCTGAACCTCGCGGGCCTGCATGATGACCCTGAGCGGTCGCACATCCAGCATGTCAGCCCGGGACGAGCGGGTGACCTGACGCACCATGTTCAGCTCTTCCTGCGCTTCGGGATAATCCATGCGCAGTTTGAGCATGAAACGATCCAGTTCGGCTTCCGGCAATGGATACGTGCCTTCCTGTTCGATGGGGTTCTGGGTCGCCAGCACCATGAACGGCTGAGGGATCGGCAGGGCGCGCCCTTCAAGGGTGACTTGCCGCTCTTGCATCGCTTCGAGCAAAGCCGCCTGGGTCTTGGCCGGTGCCCTGTTGATTTCGTCGGCCAGCAGCAGGTTGGTGAACAGCGGCCCCTTGCGCAGCTTGAACTGCTCGGTCTGCATGTCGTACACCGCATGACCGGTGACATCGCTGGGCATCAGGTCCGGCGTAAACTGGATGCGGGCGAATTCGCAGCCGATGCAACTGGCCAGCGCCCGAACCAGCAGCGTCTTGCCAAGCCCCGGGACACCTTCCAGCAACACATGGCCGCTACCGATCAGCGCGGTCAACACGTCGTCGATAACCGCATTTTGTCCGATCACGGCCTTTTGCAGCTCGTTGCGCAACGCCTGGGCCAGCTGGCTGGCGCGTTGACGCTGCTGCAACTGGGTGGTGGATTCGGCTGCGGGCTCGGCAAGTGACTCGGTGCTGCTGCCTGATGGGGCGGGTGTTTGATCGCTCATAGGGCATTCCTGAGAGTTTGCAGGTGGGCTACCTGGCGGGTGAATTCGCTGTGTGACAGGCGTTGCGGCGGGCGAGGGCGCAGTGCGTCGCTGATGGCGCTGGTGGGCTGACGGGTCAGGCGTGCAAGCACTTGCCATTGTTCGGCAATGACCAGCCGCTCGAAACCGGGATGCAGTTGGCGGGCGCGACGCAGGATGTCCTGTTGCAGGCGTTTGATCAGCGTCTGCTGCCCGGTGTGTTTGCGCAGGAACTCGGCACTGGCGCGCAGGTGTTCGGTCAGTTGGCGGCGTGCAAGTGGCGCGGGCCTACGCAACGGGCCCTCGCGCAGACCGATGTGCCACAGACCCAGACCGATCAGCAGTGCCAGCGTCAGCAGCGCCTGAGGATAGTTGCGCAGCAACAGGCTCAGCAGGTTGTCGTGTTCGGTTTGCAGCACCAGGGTCACCTGGCTGTCCTGCGTCAGATACCAGAGCAGCCAGGCATTGTCATAGTGGCCGATCGAGCGGGTTTTCCACAGGTTGGCGTCTGTGATAACCGTGATCAGCCCATTGCCCCGGCTTATTTGCAGCAGGTGTGTGGCATCGGCGCTGTTGGCCCAGGACTGGGCGTGATCTTCCGGGTCTTCGAGGTGAAACGCCGGATCGAAACTCATGTAGGCCGGGGCGCTCTCGTTTTCCAGGTACAGGCGGGTCAGCTCTGGCCAGGGCATTTTCTTGTGTTTGGGGGCGGGCGTCATCAGCGGGATGGGCAGTGGCGGCTGAGCGTCGGTCAGTTGCTGTTCCTTGGCATTGATGTCTTTGGTGAGGTACTGGTGAATCTGCAGACTGTCCAGCAGCAAGTCACCGCTGCGGCCTTTTTGTTCGTCCCAGAGTTGTTCGGCGACGAACAGCAGGTGCCCGCCTGCTTCGGCCCAGTCCAGCAGTTTTTGAGTTTGCGTCGGCGTCATGTCTTCCCGGTCATCGAGTAGCAGCAGGGTCTGGGTGCTCTGACTCGGGTCGGGAAGCTGGGCCAGTGTATCGACGGTAGTCACTGTGACAGAGAGGCCACGCAGAAAATGCTCGGCCGCCAGCCAGGGATTGGCCTTGGCCTGTGGCGAGGGGCCCTGATCGACCGTTTTCTCGTAGCGCTCGAGCTGAGTGCTCAGAAACAGCGCGCCACCTGCCAGCAGCAACAGGACCAGCAGCCCGATCAGCAGTCCGGTACGGCGGCTCATGGCTGCGGTGCCTGGTTGAACAGGCGACGCCAGCCATCGCAGAGTTCCTGTCGGGCATGCGCCGGTGGCAGGCGATGCCCGTAGGCGAGGTTTTGCCAGTGTGCGGTCAGCGCGCGGCTGAATTCACTCAGCAGCGGCTGGTTGAGCGCGGCGATACGTTCGAGTACCTGACTTTCGGTATCAGCATTTCTCAAGGGCAATCGATAGTCGCTCAGCAAGCGGCTGAGCAAAGCGCGGTACAGCAGACCCAGCGCTTCGCGAGGCTGGCTGTTCCAGAGCTGCTCGGCCCGGCCGGCAATGTCATCGGGCAGGCTTTCGGCATTCACTTGCAGACCAAAGAGCTGCTCGGGTGCCGGGCGGGTGGTTTTGGCCTTGTCGGTCTTCCGGCCAACGAAGGTCCTGAACCAGTCCCGGTAACGAAAGATCACCAGCCCCACAAGCCCGATGACCACGCCCCACAGCAGTACTTCAATCAGGCTGGCCAGGGCGCTCGCTGCGCGCAGAAGCCGGTTGAGCCAGGTCATCAGCCAGCTCTGATCACGCGTGTCCCGAGCCGCAGACTGGCCTTTCTGTTTTTCAGGAAAGCGCCAGCCGGTTTCAGTCTTGGGATTGCGGAAGGGCGGCTGTTGCAGAACGTTCTGGATCTGGCTGCGCGCCGCTTCGCTGGTCAGCGACTGGCGGGTCAGGCGTGGCGTGTCGGGTGCCGCCACGGACGGAGCGGATTGCGCAGGGGCGGACTCCGGCAGCGGGCAACTGTAGCTTGGCTGATCGGCCCAGACCGGTGCTGGCGCTGCCGAAAGTACCAGCCCGACGCCCATCAACACGGCATAGGCCGTACCGATCAGACGCTGGCGCAGGCGTCGGAAGATCAGTTCTATATCCCAGGCTTCAAGAACTGTGCGGCGATTCAAATACAGCGTGAAGCCGCAGGCGACATATACGGGCTCCCAAAGTATCAACGCCAGGGCATAGAAGAGGTTGGTCAGGTGGTCGATCCACAGCCATTGGTTTTCGACGTCGAGCAGACTCATCCAGTGCCAGTCGATCTGTATCTGCTGCGGTATCAGGGCGTAGAGCAGGACCAGCAGGCCTATCCACAGTGCGTATTCCAGGTGTGCGCCAACGATGGTGAGCAGCTGTGCGGCACGCAGGTCTTTCTGGCTGAGCAGGCTGATGCGCAGGGCGCGCTCGGTGCCTGCCAGATGCTCCAGTTGCTGCACCGGCAGTTGGAAACTGCGACTCAGGGAAAGACGTCGCCACAAGAGGCTGGGCAGCAGTTGCTCCTTCAGGGTTGCCGGCCATGCCTTGAGGGCCTGTCGCAGTGTCGGCGTGGCACCGAACAGTGACTGCGAAAGGATCAGCAGCGGCAACCGTTCGAACGCAGGTTTGAGCCACCAGAACAGCAGAATGGCAGCTGTTGGGTAATCCCATAAGAGTGCACTGAGGACGCAGAAAAAGGGCAGGGTGACGATTGCCCAACTGCTCATCAAAACACCGCGGTGCCGTCCGGCGAGCAGTACGCCCAGGTCGATGGCTTCCCAGGGCGAGCGAGGGCGTATGGCAACAGTCGACTCAGTCAGGCGCATGAGGTGTACGTCCCGCCAGAGTCAGATACGCGGCCACCAGCAACCACAGGACGGTACCTGTCAGGTACTTGAGAAGCGGTCCGGGCCAGGTCATCGATGACCAGTACGCCTCGACGAAGGCTGCGATCAGCAGAAACAGGATAACCCCGCCGACCAGCTCCATGCTGGCCCGCGCGGCGATGCGCAGTGCGGCACTGCGCGTCAGCCTTCCCGGAGCCAGCAAGGCCCAGCCCAGCTTGAGGCCCGCCGCCCCGGCGAGGGCGATGGCCGTCAGCTCGAAGGCGCCGTGACCGATGACGAAGGGCCAGAAGGTCTGCCCGTAACCGATGTCTGTCAGGTGCCCGGCGATTGCGCCGGTCATCAACCCGTTGAAGAGCAGGAAAAACAGACTGCCCAGCCCGAACAGCAGGCCGCTTGCATAGGTTTGGAAGGCGATGCCGATGTTGTTCATGATGTAGTAGCCGAACATCATCCAGTCCGTATCGGAACCCCGTTCGACGGGCTGACCGACCCGGCTGGCCGACGGGTCATACATACTCTGCATGTCTGCCAGTTGCTCGGGGCTGACGACGCTGTAGATCAGTTGTGGAAAACCATACACCAGCAGCGCCATGCCGATCAGGCTGCCGAACAGCAGCAGGCTGGCAACCAGTACAAAGCGCCACTCGGCCCGCACGCGTCGCGGAAAGCCGCTCAGAACGAAGCTCAGCAGTCGCACTCCGGCAGTGCTGCGGTGGCGGTAAAGTTGCTGATGACCGCGCATGGCCAAATGATGCAAGGGGTCGACCAGGTGGCTGCTGTAGCCGCGCTCCTGCGCGAGCGCCAGATGGTGGCAGAGGCGTCGGTAATCACCGGGAAAGGTCTCGCCGCCGCTGACATCGCCCTTGCCCTGTTCAAGGGCCGTCAGGCGCTGCGCGAAGCGTTGCCACTCCTGCTGATGGCGGGTTTCAAACAGGCTCTGCTTCATGTCGGCCCCAGCAGGTTGCGGGCGATGCCGTTTACATGGGCGACCGCCGTGTCGGCGGGGATACGCAAGGGTTCGGCGAGGATGGCCGCCAGTTCCTGGGTTCGCGCGCTGGACAGTTCACCCTGCCGCTCCGCCAGGCCGAGCACCGCCCGCTGTTCATCCAGACGCAGAGCAAAGGGCACCATGACCGGTTCGGCCTGCGGCAGGGTAGGGCGCGCCACCGGCCGGTCGCTGTAAATCACCAGCGTTCCGGCGGCGAGATCACCCAGCCGTTTGAATAGCGGATGGTTCAGACAAGTGATCGCCCCCAGCCCGTAGCCCAGCGGGAGCATGTCGACGAAGCGCAGCAGGTTGCGGATCAGCGACGAAGCCCAGTCTATGGGCGTGCCGTCGTCGTGCACCACTCGCAGCCCGAGCAGGCGCTTTCCGGGTGTGCGTCCCTGGTTGAGCACTTCAAACAGCACCATGTACCACCAGTTCACCAGAAAAAACACCAGGGCGGCCAGACCCATGCCGAGCTTGTCGAACAGCTGCAGAAGCACAAAGAACACGCCGAGGAGGGCTGCGCGAATGGCGAAGTCTATGCCGAACGCCAATGCGCGGGAAACCAGCCCGGCAGGGCGCAGAAGCATATCGATGCCTTCTGGGGTCTCGATTTCAATACGCGTGTCCAACGGCGTGGGCAGCGCTGCATTCCTTGGCGAAGCGGGACGGGATGACATTGTCGGAAGGACGCGCCTGAAAACGAAAACTGATGCTAGCTACCGCAGCGGAGCTAAGCAACCGACCATTCAATACGCGGGCTGTAAGAAAACATTTCCCGGTGCGCCGGATACGACCCGATTAGCCAATGACACCTGTCACGCCCTACACTTCGCGGGTCTTTTGTTCAGGATCAGCCCGTGACCTCCAGCATCTTCTGGTACGACTACGAAACCACCGGTATCAACCCGCGCAATGATCGTGCGCTGCAGATGGCCGGAATTCGCACGGATACCGACCTCAATGAAATAGCGCCTCCGGTCAATCTGCACTGCCAGCTCAGCGATGACATCCTGCCTCATCCTGCCGCCTGCATGATTACCGGAATCACTCCGGCCACGCTGGCAGAAAAAGGCCTGTGCGAGGCCGATTTCATGACGCGCGTACATGCCGAACTGTCTGCGCCGGGTACCTGTGGCGCGGGTTACAACACCTTGCGTTTTGATGATGAAGTCACGCGCTACAGTTTTTATCGCAACTTCTTCGACCCCTACGCGCGCGAATGGCAGGGGGGCAACAGTCGCTGGGATCTGATCGATGTCGTGCGGGCCGCCTACGCATTGCGCCCCGATGGCATTGTCTGGCCGGAACAGGACGGCCGGGTCACGCTGAAACTGGAGCGGCTGACGGCTGCCAATGGTATTGATCACGGGCAGGCGCACGACGCGTTATCCGATGTGCGTGCAACTATTGCTCTGGCACGTTTGATTCGTGAAAAGCAGCCGAAGCTTTACGACTTTCTGTTCGCCTTGCGCAGCAAGCAGAAAGTCCAGGAACAGGTACGCCTGATGCAGCCTCTGGTGCATATTTCGGGACGTTTTTCTGCGGCGCGCCATTACCTGGGCGTGGTGCTGCCGTTGGCGTGGCACCCGCATAATCGCAACGCGCTGATCGTGTGTGATCTGCACCTGGATCACTCACCGTTGTTGCACGAGGACGCTGAAACACTCAAGCGGCGTTTATATACGCGGCACGACGCGCTGGGCGACGGCGAATTGCCCGTGCCGCTCAAACTGTTGCATATAAACCGTTGCCCGGTGATCGCGCCGCTGGGGGTGCTGCGCAGCGAAGATCAGCAGCGGCTGCAACTGGACATGGCTGGCTATCAGGTGCGCGCAGCGCAATTGAGTGAACGCCGCGAAGTTTGGCACGATAAACTGGCGGCGGTTTACGGCAAGGACGATTTCGCCGCAAGTGAAGATCCCGAACAGCAGTTATATGACGGTTTTATAGGTGATCGTGATCGTCGACTGTGTGAGCAAGTTCGGCAGGCCGAGCCCGAACAACTGGCGCGTGACGCCTGGCCGTTTGATGATGCCCGATTGCCTGAATTGTTATTCCGGTATCGCGCTCGTAACTTTCCTGACACCTTGAGTGGCGAAGAGCAAACACGCTGGCGGGATTTCTGTCAGCAGCGCTTGCGCAACCCGGAATGGGGCGCTCCCAACACCCTGCATGACTTTACGGCCGCATGGGTAGAATGCTCCCTTAGTGCCGCGCCAGAGCAGTTGAAGGTGTTGCGGCAATGGCAGGATTACGCACACGAACTGAGTAACCGTCTGGGCGTATAGAAAATACCGGGCAATAAAAAACGCCAGCAAGCTGGCGTTTTTGCAATCGCGATGAACCGCGATCTGGTGAAGCTTAGCCCAGCAAAGTGGCCCAGCTTTCAACGTCGTCGCTGCCCCACTTGGCTTTCCACTCTTTCAGCGTCTTGTGGTTGCCACCTTTGGTTTCGATGACTTCACCGTTGTGCGGGTTCTTGTATTGCTTGACCTTGCGCGCGCGTTTGGTGCCGGCAGGTTTAACAGCGCCGCCACGAGGGGCCTTGTTTACCTTGGCATCCGGATCCAGCAGGGCAATGATGTCACGCAGCGACTTTTGGTATTCGCCCATCAGCGTGCGCAGTTTGCCTTCGAATTCCAGCTCGGTTTGCAGTTTGTCGTCTTGCGACAGGTTCTTCAAACGGGCTTGCAGTTCTTTGATGGCTTCTTCTGTAGCGCGGTATTCGTTGATCAGGGACATGAGGAGACCTTATGTTGTGAGGGTTGCAGGGATACAGTGCGGCAATAATAGTCACTGTAAATGAGCAAGTAAACATTAAATAAAAGTTTTATTTGAATTATTTAGCAATATACACACGTCCTACAGACGTCTGAACTAGGGGCGCGTCACGTGTCCTTCAAAAGATCGCCGCTATAAAGCCCTCTTTATTACAGGTTTTGTTTAGCGGTGGGCATCCGGAAAACGCATACTGGCAAGGTGCAATCTTTGGCCTTGGCGGTGTGCTTTTTCGCCATCTGAATTCAGGCAACAGAGATACTGCAGTTTTGCTGCGCAGCCGCTAGAATAGCGGCTTTGCGAAGTTCTGGAGTTTCCCCCAATGCGCACTTTTCGTCTGGTGATTGCTTGCCCGGACCGTGTAGGCATCGTTGCCAAAGTCAGTAACTTTCTGGCGTCCCATAACGGCTGGATCACCGAAGCGAGTCATCATTCGGACAATCTCAGCGGCTGGTTTTTCATGCGTCACGAGATCCGTGCCGACACCCTGCCTTTTGACCTGGACGGCTTCCGTGAAGCCTTCACGCCGATTGCCGAAGAGTTTTCGATGGACTGGCGCATTACCGACTCGGCGCAGAAGAAGCGCGTCGTGCTCATGGCAAGTCGCGAATCGCACTGTCTGGCCGACCTGCTGCACCGTTGGCACAGTGACGAGCTCGACTGCGACATCGCCTGTGTGATCTCAAACCACCAGGACCTGCGCAGCATGGTCGAGTGGCACAACATCCCTTACTACCATGTTCCGGTGGACCCGAAAGACAAGGAGCCTGCATTCGCCGAGGTATCGCGTCTGGTCGGTCATCACCAAGCCGACGTCGTGGTTCTGGCGCGTTACATGCAAATTCTGCCGCCGCAGTTGTGCCGTGAATATGCCCATCAGGTCATCAATATCCACCACAGCTTCCTGCCATCGTTCGTCGGGGCCAAGCCTTATCACCAGGCCTCATTGCGCGGCGTCAAACTGATCGGCGCGACCTGTCACTATGTGACCGAAGAGCTCGACGCCGGTCCGATCATCGAGCAGGACGTCGTGCGCGTCAGCCACCGTGACAGCATCGAAAATATGGTGCGTTTCGGCCGCGACGTGGAAAAAATGGTGTTGGCCCGCGGCCTGCGCGCTCACCTGGAAGACCGCGTTCTGGTTCACGACAACAAGACAGTCGTCTTCGGCTGATCTATCTTTTCCGGAGCGCGTCTGTCGCGCTCCCGACTCAGCTGTCGGCAATGGTGCAACGCGCAAGGTGACAGCCAATGACCGATCCTCTCGACAAAGCCACTTCCACCGCTCCGGCAACGCTTGGCGAAGGCTGCCTGAGCCGCTATGACCCTGCTGAACTTACTGCGGAAAACGGCACTGATTTCGACGGTGCCGCAGCGCTGTGGCGCGAGCTGCAGCAAGCGCAAGCGCCTGTTGAAGGGCTTGAGGAGGAGGGCGCGCAGGGGGATGAGTGAGTCGAACCCTTGAGCGGTGCAAGGCATGCACCGCCCGAAGGGTTTTAGGCTCTGTACGAAAAGTGGCTGCGCTCGGTGATGCTTCGTTAAAAACAGGCTCGGAATGCTCATTTACAACACGTAGACTCCGCTTCCTCGCCTGTTTTTGCCTCGCCTGACCTTCGCTCGCCGACTTTTCGTACAGAGCCTAAGCTTTTAGTCGG
>NZ_AWQP01000047.1:0-44544 GCF_000972175.1 Pseudomonas syringae pv. coryli str. NCPPB 4273
AAGCACTTTAGAGCAATTTGGCTAAAGGCGCGGCTCTGGAACTGATAACTATCGTTCCCATGCTCCGCGTGGGAATGCAGTTCGTGACGCTCCGCGTCACACAGCGGTTCTGGGATGTGAGTTGGATTGAGATTCGACTCAAGTCAGCTTTTCACCCACACCTACCAGAACCGCTGCTGAGTCAAACGTCCCCACCACTTGGTGGCCAGTTGATCCGCTGAGGTGGCTGCCGCCATGCCCATGCGCTCTTGCAGGCTCTTGCGTTGCACGTAGTGCAGGTGAAACACATCGGCATCCTTGGCGCGCTCGGCCAGGTACTCGTCACTGGTCTTGAGTTCATCGACCAGCAGTTTGTCGACCGCTGCCATGCCCAGCCATACCTCGCCCGTTGCTACTTCGTCGATGGACAGTTGCGGGCGGTAGCTGGCAACGAAGTTCTTGAACAGGTCGTGGGTGATGTCCAGGTCCTGCTGGAATTTCTCGCGGCCCTTCTCGGTGTTTTCGCCAAACACCGTCAGGGTCCGCTTGTATTCACCGGCGGTCAGCACTTCGAAATCGATGTCGTGCTTCTTCAACAGGCGATTGACGTTGGGCAGTTGTGCCACCACACCAATGGACCCCAGGATGGCGAACGGTGCGCTGATGATCTTGTTGCCGATACACGCCATCATGTAGCCGCCGCTGGCCGCGACCTTGTCGATGCACACGGTCAGCGGGATGCCTGCCTGACGAATGCGCGCCAGTTGCGAGGACGCCAGGCCGTAGCTGTGAACCATGCCGCCGCCGCTTTCCAGGCGTAGCACCACTTCGTCCTTGTCGGTGGCCAGGGTCAGCAGCGCGGTGATTTCATGACGCATGCTTTCAGTCGCCGAGGCCTTGATGTCCCCGTCGAAATCCAGCACGTAGACACGGGCCTTGGGCTCGGCCTGTTTTTTTTCTTTCTTCAGCGCCTTGCCCTGCTCCTTGCGCAGCGTCTTGAGGCGCTCCTTATCCAGCAATGACTGCTCAAGCCGTTCGCGCAGGCCCTTATAGAAATCATTGAGCCGGGTAACCTGCAATTGTCCGGACGACTTGCGACGGCCCTTGCCACGCATGGACGCAATGGCAACCAGCACCACAACGATGGCGATCACCAGCGTCACGGTCTTGGCCAGAAAACTTGCGTAATCGACAACGAAATCCACGAATATCCCTCATTAGTGTCAGGCCCTTACCAATCAAGGGCTGTGATGAATGCAGCATACCGACGCCCTGTGCGGCGCACCAGCCAATGACCCGTTACAAACCATTAAAACGATGATTTCAAACGAGCGTATGTTTTTTCATTGACAGTCCCCCGGCATCCCTCATAACCTCGGTGAACCTTCAGCGTACCGAGAAGAAACGGACGTGGGCAGCATCTACCTGATACGACATGGCCAAGCCTCATTTGGTGCCGACAATTACGACGTGCTGTCGCCCGTGGGGATTCGTCAGTCTCAGGTGCTGGGTGCCCATCTTGCCGAGCAAGGCCTGAGCTTCGATCGCTGCGTGTCCGGCGAGCTCATGCGCCAGAAAGACACCGCCCAGCATGTACTGGGCCAGTACACCGAAGCAGGCCTCGATACGCCTGATGTGCAGTTGGACAGCGCGTTCGATGAGTTCGATGCCGAAGGTGTGATCAGGGCGTTGATACCGGCGCTGCTCGAAGACGAACCACAAGCGCTGGATATTCTGCGCGATGCCGCCGCAAACCCTGCAGGGTTCCAGCGCTTGTTCAACCTGATTACCGGGCGCTGGCTGAGTGGCAACTACGACACACCGGGTCTGCAAAGCTGGCAGGCGTTCGTGGCCCGCGTCGAAGCAGGCCTGAAGCGGATTCTCCAGGCTGCCGGCCCGCATGAGCGTATCGCGGTATTCACCTCCGGCGGCACCATTACCGCCCTGCTGCATCTGATTACCGGAATGCCTGCATCAAAGGCACTGGAGCTTCACTGGCACATCGTCAATACGTCGTTGCACCAGCTTAAATTCAAAGGCAACGACGTGACCCTGGCTTCCTTCAACGGTTACACGCATTTGCAACTGCTGAAGGCGCCGGAGCTCATCACCTATCGCTGAGCCCGGCCAATCGCGTCCTGTCGGACGCTGGCACTCACTCTAAAAGGATCACCCCATGACCTCAGTAGCAGACGCTGTACAGACCATGAAAAACAAGTTCAACCCAGCTGCTGCTGCCGGTCTGGACCTGATCTTTGGCTTCGACATCACCGATGAAGAAAAGCAATACGCCCTGATCGTCAAGGACGGCACCTGCGAATTGCAGGAAGGCAAAAACCCGGACGCCAACGTGACCCTGTTCATGGACAGCGAGATACTCAAGGGCATCGTCAGCGGCGAAACCGATGGCATGCAGGCGTTCATGGGTGGCAAGCTGCGTGCCGAAGGCGACATGATGCTGGCCATGAAGCTCAGCGAGCTGTTCCCGGTATAAACCTGCCGCGCAGCAGACTGTACTACCTGAAAACCGAAGCCCTGCCGGCTTCGGTTTTTTATGCCCGCACGTTTCTACAAAACAGTGATCAGAGCCACTGATTGCCCGGCAACACGCTAGCCTATAAAGCGGTCACGCGCTTGATCGCGGATTGGACGATCATTAGATTAGTCAATAGTTTGCGCTGACCAAAATAAACACAAGGGATACGTATGGCACTGACTGACCAGTCCACCGAGATTCGCAGCGGCGAAGAACTGGATGCCTCCCTGATCGACGCGTACCTGAAGGCGCACGTGCCGGATCTTCACGGCACGCCGACGATCAGTCAGTTTCCAGGCGGCGCATCGAACCTGACCTACCTGCTTCAGTACCCTGAGCGGGAACTGGTACTGCGTCGTCCACCCTTCGGACACAAGGCGCGCTCCGCCCATGACATGGGTCGCGAGTACCGCATTCTCAATCAGCTCAAGGAAGCCTTTCCCTACTGTCCCGAGGCGTATCTGCACTGCACGGACGAGTCACTGATCGGCTCGGAGTTCTACGTCATGCAGCGCGTCAAGGGGATCATCCTGCGCTCTGACCTGCCGCCGGAACTAGCGCTGGATGCAGCACAGACCGAACAGCTGTGCAAAAACTTCATCGACAAAATGGTGGACCTGCATCGCGTCGATTATCAGGCCTGTGGCCTGGGTGATCTCGGCAAGCCGCAAGGCTATGTACAACGGCAGATTTCCGGCTGGTCCGAACGCTATGAAAAAGCGCTGACCCCTGACGCTCCGGCATGGGAGCAGGTCAAGCGCTGGCTGATAGACAAAATGCCTGCCGACTCGCCCACCTCGAGCATCGTGCACAACGACTACCGTTTCGACAATGTGATCCTCGACCCGGCCAACCCGATGCACATCATCGGCGTGCTGGACTGGGAGTTGACCACGCTTGGCGATCCGCTCATGGACCTGGGCAACACCCTCGCCTACTGGGTACAGGCCGACGATCCAGCCCCGGTTCAATTGATGCGCCGCCAGCCGAGCAATGCGCCGGGGATGCTGACCCGCCAGGCATTTGTCGACTATTACGCCGAGCGCGCTGGCGTGCGCATAGACAATTTCGATTTTTACTACACCTATGGCCTGTTCCGTCTGGCCGGTATCGTGCAACAGATCTACTACCGGTTTTTCCATGGCCAGACCCAGGACAAACGCTTTGCCCAATTCATTCACATGAACAGGCTGCTGGAGCAGATGAGCCTGAGCGTGATCGAAAAATCCAGCCTCTGACCGCCAGCGCCAAGACAAGGAAATAACATGTCCAGAACCCAGCTCTTCGACCTTGATGGCAAGGTTGCATTCGTTTCAGGTGCCAGCCGAGGAATCGGTGAAGCCATTGCTCGGCTGCTGGCCCAGCAAGGCGCGCACGTTATCGTCTCAAGTCGCCGGCTCGAGGGTTGCCAGGCGGTGGCGGACGCCATCGTCAGCGAGGGTGGCAAGGCAACAGCCATTGCCTGCCACATCGGTGAGCTGGAACAGATAAGCAGTGCATTCGCGCAGATTCGCCAACAGTTCGGGCGCCTGGATGTATTGGTCAACAACGCCGCCACCAACCCGCAGTTCTGCAACGTGCTGGACACCGATCCCGGCGCCTTCCAGAAGACAGTCGACGTCAACATTCGCGGTTACTTTTTCATGTCCGTGGAAGCTGGCAAGCTGATGCGCGAGAACGGCGGCGGCAGCATCATCAACGTGGCGTCCATCAACGCGGTATCGCCGGGCGCCTATCAAGGCGTCTATTCGATGACTAAAGCAGCCGTGGTCAACATGACCAAGGTGTTTGCCAAGGAGTGCGCCGAGTTCGGTATTCGTTGTAACGCCCTGCTTCCCGGTTTGACCGACACCAAGTTCGCATCGGCACTGGTCAAGAACGACGCGATCCTCAATATGGCGCTGTCACAGATCCCGCTGAAACGTGTTGCCGCTCCCAGCGAGATGGCCGGCGCGGTGCTTTACCTGGCCAGTGAGGCCTCCAGCTATACCACCGGCGTGGCGCTGAACGTCGACGGGGGCTTCTTATCCTGAAGATCCCTCTGACTGGCAGAAAGAAAATGAATTAATTTTCCATTTAAACAATATATGGAATATATTTTCCGCATAACAACAATCCTTTCTGGAGAATGTCATGCGGGAATCCCTTTCCACATCGCCTGCGCAACTGGGTATCGGACTGATCGGCACCGGTTTCATGGGCCGCGCCCATGCGTTGGCGTTCGGCAACGCCAACGCCGCGCTTGATCTGCCTGCACGCATCCGGCTTTCCGCGCTGGCGGACGCCGACAGTGCACGCGCCGAGCAATGCGCAAGCGCCTGGGGCTTCGACCGCAGCCACGCTGACTGGCAGCAATTGATCGATGATCCGTACGTGCAGATCGTGGCGATTACCACCCCCAATCACCTGCACTTTCCCATGGCCATGGCCGCCATCGCTGCAGGCAAGGCCGTGTATTGCGAAAAGCCGCTGGCCGTGAGCCTCGCCCAGGCCGATGAAATGCGCCGTAGCGCCAAGGCTGCGGGGGTCGTCACCCAGGTCGGCTACAACTACCAGCACAACCCGATGATCGGCCTTGCCAGAGAAATGATCGAAGCCGGCGAGCTGGGCGTGATCGTCAGCTTTCAGGGCGAGTTCAGCGAGGATTTCATGGGTAATCCGGCGTCACCCTGGTCGTGGCGCTGTGAAGCGGCGCATGCGGGCGGTGCGCTGGCCGATCTGGGCAGCCACTTGCTGGCGATGGCGCGTCATTTGCTGGGCGACGTCGAAGCAGTCTGCGCCGACTCCAGCACCGTACACCGTGAACGCCCGGCGAGCCTCGGCAGCCAGCAGATGCGCGCCATTGCAGTGGACGACCAGACGCACGCGCTACTGCGCTTTGCCAATGGTGCGCGCGGAACCTTCAGCAGCAGTTGGCTCAAACACGGCTACAAAAACCACCTGAGTTTCGAGATCAGCGGCACCAAGGGCACGCTGGCGTTCGATCAGGAGCGGCTTAACGAGCTGCGCCTCTATCGTACAGGCGCAGCCGGGCGCGATGGTTTTCAGCGCCTGCTGGCCGGCCCTGCACAACCGGGTTACGCCGCATTCTGCCCGGCTCCCGGCCACCAGTTGGGCTACAACGAGCTCAAGGCGCTCGAAGTACAAGCGCTCATCCAGGCCGTATGCGGTCAGCGCAGCCGTGGCCCGGACTTCGAGGAAGCGTGGCACATCGAGCGCCTGGCGACGGCCATTCGCGTGGCCGCTGCCGAGCAACGCTGGGTCGCGCTCACCGACATCTGACTTCCTGCAAACGTTGTACAAGGGGTAGAATGCGCCACGTTCGGGCAGCCATTCTGCCCCCTTGCCGTCCTCGCCATAAGCCCTCTGCCACCATGCCTTTTGAACTCAGCGTCGACCTGACCACCCTCGCCATTCTTGCCGTGGTCGCTTTCATAGCGGGATTCATAGATGCCATCGCCGGTGGCGGCGGACTGCTGACCACCCCTGCGCTGATGACAGCCGGCCTGCCGCCGCATCTGGTGCTGGGCACCAACAAGCTCAGCTCGACCTTTGGTTCAGCGACGGCCAGTTTCACCTTCTACCGTCGCAAGCTGTTTGACCCAGGCCAATGGCTGCATGCAGTGGCCGGTACTGCAGTCGGTGCTGCGCTTGGCGCGGTGATCGCCCATTACCTGCCAGCCGAATGGCTGAACCAGATGTTGCCGGTGATTGTGTTCGGTTGCGGGCTGTACTTGTTGTTTGGTGGCACGCCCAAGGCGCCCCTGGACAGCAACGCGCCGATCAAGAAGAAATGGCAGCTGCCGCAAGGACTGGGACTGGGTTTTTACGACGGTGTTGCAGGGCCGGGTACCGGTGCCTTCTGGACAGTCAGTACCCTGCTGCTCTACCCGGTGGATCTGGTCAAGGCCAGCGGCGTGGCGCGCAGCATGAACTTCGTCAGCAATGCCGTGGCATTGTCGGTGTTCATCTTTTCTGGCCAGGTGGATTACATCATCGGCCTGAGCATGGGCCTTGCGGTGATGCTTGGTGCCTACTTCGGTGCAGGCACCGCGATCAAGGGCGGTGCCAAATTCATCCGCCCGGTGTTCATCACCGTGGTCCTGGGCCTGACCGTGCGCCTAGCCTGGCAGCACTGGTTCGGGGGCGCCTGAACGCTCGGCCAGGTACGCCTCGATAAGGTAACGGGCAATTGACCGATTGGCCGGTAACGGCGGCAGGTCATCGACATGAAACCAGCGTGCGTCTTCGATTTCTTCTGCCTGTGGCACAATTTCGCCGCTTTCGTATTCGGCATGGAACCCGAGCATCATCGAATGCGGAAACGGCCAGCACTGGCTGCCCCGGTACTTGAGGTTCTTGATGCGTACCTGCACCTCTTCCATCACCTCGCGGTGTACGCAGTCCTCGGCAGACTCACCCGGCTCCACAAACCCGGCCAGTGCGCTGTACATACCGGTGACGAAACGCGGTGAGCGGGCCAGCAGGATTTCATCACCCCGAGTAACCAGCACGATCATGCTCGGCGAAATACGCGGGTACAGCCGCAGGTTATCGTGCTCGCAGAACATCGCCCGCTCCCCGCGAATCTGCACGGTGGGACGACCGCAGGCACCGCAGAAACGGTGTTCCCTCGCCCATGTGCTGACTTGCGCGGCGTAGCCGAGCATCTGGAAAACAGCGAAATCGCCTTCCAGCATGAACTGACGCAAGCCCTGCCAGGCGCAACCCTCGACGCTAACCGAGCGTTCCAGCACCAGCAGGTAGACAGGCTCACCGTCGAAATAGCCGATGCCGTGCTCGCTCTGCACCGGCAGGTCCTGCGCAGCCAGCCAGCTTCTGGGGAACAGCACCCCGTTGGCATCCAGCAAAAAACCCTGATCCCCCTGAACCACAGCCAAACCGCCAGGGGCCTCGACATCCAGAACTGCAGTTGTCCAACGCTCCGGGCGCGACATGGGAAACTCCTTAGCTCAGACTCGAGCCTTGTCATGTATCAATTATCGAAGACTGGTTTCTGCTTGCTCATCTGCGCAGCCATCGCCAGTTTCAGGTCAGGTGATTGCAGCATGGCTGCGTTCCAGATGGCAACGTGTTCTAGACCGTCATCCACTCTGTGATCACGCATGTAGCTGATCATTTGCTTGGTGCCCTCGATGGCGATGGGCGATTTGCCGGCTATTTCCCGAGCCACCGCCAGGACACCCTGCAACAGACCGTCCGGGTCATCGAAGGTGCGATTGACCAGCCCGATCCGTTGCGCCTCTTCAGCGCCGACGGTACGCCCGGTGTAGGCCAGTTCGCGCAATACACCATCACCGATGATCCTTGGCAGCCTTTGCAGCGTGCCGACATCGGCAGCCATGCCCATGTCGATCTCGCGAATGGCGAACTGCGCGTCGGCCGCCGCATAACGCATGTCACACGCGGAAATCAGGTCGATGGCGCCGCCCAGGCAATAGCCTTGAATGGCGGCGAGAACCGGTTTCCGGCAATTGTCCACGGCAGTGAACGAGGCCTGCATGTCGCGGATCTTGCGCCGCAACAGACGGGCATTACGCCCGGCATCCTTGCCCATCTGGCTGGCCACCGAGGCCAGCAGTGCCAGATCGATGCCTGACGAAAAGTGTTTGCCCGCACCGCTGAGTACCACGACGCGTACCTCGTCAGTGCACTCTATCCAGTCGAAAATGTCGATTATCTCCGTCCAGAACGACTCGTTCATTGCGTTGAGTTTTTCAGGCCGGTTGATTTGTACGTGAGCAATGCTGTCGGCCAGCTCGACCCGGAAACTTTGATAATCGGTCACGACGTGATCCTCAGGGAGATTGGGGTGTTCAGGTGCAGGACTATAACAACAGCACCCGATACATCGTAACCGGGCTGAACTGACATTCGCCGGACCCGCAAACCACCCGCCCGGCTATATTGGATATGGCCGCCCCCCTCAAATAGAGGGAACGGCCGCATCACCTTAAGGTCCAGTAATGAATAGCAACAAAACCTGTGCGGTTATCAGAGGGCGATACTTGAATACGTCAAAAGCGGCAACCGGCATTGAAGGCCTGGACGACATCCTTGCAGGAGGTCTTTCACGCAGTCATGTGTTTCTTCTTGAGGGAGAGCCCGGAACCGGCAAGACAACTGTGGCCCTGCAATTTCTGCAGGCCGGAGCGGCAGCGGGCGAAATATCCCTGTACATCACCCTGTCCGAGACTGAAAGCGAGTTGCGCTCGGGTGCAGCCTCGCACGGCTGGGAGCTCGACGAACATATCAATATCTTCGAACTGACGCCGCCTGAAAGCCTGCTCGACGCCGATCACCACCAGAGCCTGCTCTATTCCTCTGACCTGGAGCTGGGTGAAGCAACGCGGCAGATATTCGAGGTGGTCGAGCGCGTCAAACCCACCCGTGTGGTGATCGACAGCCTCTCGGAAATCCGTCTTCTGGCGCAGAGTTCGTTGCGCTACAGGCGCCAGATTCTGGCCATCAAACATTACTTCACCCGCTACAACGCGACGGTACTGCTGCTGGACGACCTGACCACCGAGGCGCTGGACAAGACCGTGCACAGCGTTGCCCACGGCGTTATCCGCCTCGAAGCACTGACACCTACCTACGGTGCCGAGCGCAGACGTTTGAAAATCGTCAAATACCGTGGCCAGAAGTACCGCGGTGGTTTTCATGACTTCAACATTGCCGAGAACGGTATTCAAGTCTTCCCGCGCCTGGTGGCTGCCGAGCACCGCTCCAACTACGCGCGCACTCAATTGAGCAGTGGCATCAAGGAGCTGGACGATCTGCTGGGCGGCGGCATCGAGGGCGGCTCCAGCACCCTGATTCTCGGCCCGGCCGGGACCGGGAAATCGCTCATCTCGCTGGTTTTTGCCGCACAGGCGGTGGCGCGCGGCGAGTGTGTCGGCCTGTTCATATTCGATGAGGAAATGGGCCTGCTGTTCGAGCGCATGCTCAAACTGGGTATCGACCTGCGTGCGCTGCAGGAAACCGGCAATCTGGTGGTCGAACAGATCGACGCGGCAGAGCTGTCCCCAGGTGAATTCGCACACCGCGTGCGGCGCGCAGTCGATAGAAAGCAGATAAAGACCGTCGTCATCGACAGTATCAACGGCTATCAGGCGGCAATGCCGGAAGAAAGCGCGCTGGTTCTGCACATGCACGAGCTGCTGCTCTACCTCAACCGCCAGGGCGCCTCGACCTTCATGACCGTAGCGCAACACGGACTGGTGGGCGACATGCGCTCGCCGGTGGACATTACCTACCTTGCCGACAGCGTGATTCTGTTGCGCTATTTCGAAGCGCTGGGTCAGGTACGCCGTGCCATATCGATCATCAAGAAACGTACCGGCACTCACGAATCCACTATCCGAGAGTACCGCATCAGTTCCAGCGGACTGAAAATCGGCGAACCGCTGGCGGCCTTTCAGGGCGTGCTGCGCGGTGTGCCGTCATACATGGGTGACAAGAAACCGCTACTGGAGGATGACGACCTGTGAGTACTCCAGGTCTGTTGTCAGAGCGCGCGATCATTCTCGCCCCACGCGGGCGGGACAGCCAGATCGCCACGCGTATTCTCGACGAAGCGGGCTATCCGTCAACGGTAGCCCATGATGTGTCCGAGCTGGTCAGAGAGCTGAGCGCGGGCGCCGGCCTGGCGATTATCGCCGACGAGGCACTGCGCAACGCCGACATGACCCCGTTGCTCGAACTCCTCGGCCGCCAGCCGCCCTGGTCGGACTTGCCGATCGTTTTGCTGACCCATCACGGCGGACCGGATCACAACCCGTCGGCACGCATGGGCAACCTGCTGGGCAACGTGACCTTTCTTGAACGCCCTTTCCATCCCGTCACGCTGGTCAGTCTGGTCATGACGGCTGTACGTGGTCGTAGACGCCAGTATGAAGCCCGGGCGCGCATGGAGGACCTGCACGAAAGTGAAGGCCGCCTGCAGAACGCCCTGAAGGCTGGCAGGCTGGGCTCATGGGTGCTGGAGGCGGAACACCTCAAGCTGACCTGTTCGGACATCACCAAAAGTCATTACGGCCGTGATGAGCAGAACACGCTTGATTACCAGGAGTGGCTGGCCGCCGTCTACTTCGAAGACCAACCGAGGATGCAATCGGCGCTGCAGCGCAGCCTGGACACCGGTGTCGACTTGATCATCGAATACCGTAATGTCTGGCCGGACGGCTCACTCAATTGGGTGGATGTACGCGCCCGCGCCACTCGCAGCAAGAACGGCCTGGTCGGCTCCCTTGCCGGTGTGACCTCTGACATCACCGAGCGCAAACAGGCCGAGTCGCAATTGCGCCGCCTCAATGAAACGCTCGAACAACAGGTTGAAGAGCGAACCTCGCAGCTGCGTCACAAAGAGGAGATTCTCCGCCAGTCACAGAAAATGGAAGCGGTCGGCCAGTTGACCGGCGGGATTGCCCATGACTTCAACAACATGCTGACCGGCATTATCGGCAGCCTGGAGTTGATAAGGCGCCGGCTGGCGCGTGGCCGCATCGAAGACCTGAATGGCCTGATCGATCTGGGGGTCACATCGGCCAACCGCGCGGCCGCCCTGACCCATCGGCTGCTGGCCTTCTCGCGGCGTCAGTCGCTGGACTCCAAGCCGGTCGAAATGAACCATCTGGTCAATGCCATGGACGAACTGCTGCAGCGCAGCGTCAACGAGAGCATTCACCTGCAACTGCGTCTTGCGCACGATCTGTGGACCGCAGAAGCCGACCCCAACCAGTTGGAGAGCGCCCTGCTCAATCTGGTACTCAATGCCCGCGATGCCATGCCTGATGGCGGTACGCTGGTGGTCGAGACCTCCAATCAGCAACTGGACAGATCGTTCACCAATGCCTACGAGAACCTGCTGCCTGGTGACTATGTCGTGCTGAGCGTCAGTGACAATGGCTGCGGCATGCCTGAAACCGTCATCAGTCGGGCGTTTGACCCTTTCTTCACCACCAAACCCATCGGCCAGGGCACTGGTCTGGGGCTTTCGATGATCTACGGCTTCAGCAAGCAATCGCACGGCCACGTCCTGATCAAGAGCGAGGTCGGCGTCGGTACTACCGTACAACTGTTTCTGCCGCGCTTTAAGGGGCTTGCGTCTGAGGCCGAGCAGAGTTTTCAGAGCAATGCCATTTATGCCGAGAATGGTGAAACCGTGTTGATTGTCGAAGACGACCCGGCCGTGCGTACGCTGGTCAGTGAGGTGCTCGGTGAGCTGGGCTACACCTTCATCGAGGCCGGAGAAGCGTCGGACGCGGTGCCGATACTCGAATCAGGACAGCGCATCGATCTGTTGATCAGCGATGTCGGGCTGCCAGGCATGAACGGCAGACAGCTGGCGGAAATAGCCAGACAACTGCGGCCGGAGCTCAAGGTGCTGTTCATTACCGGCTACGCAGAACATGCGGCGGTGCGCGGAGGTTTTCTGGACACAGGGATGCAATTGATCACCAAACCCTTTGCGTTCGATCACCTGACTTCAAAAGTACGGGAAATGATAGAAGCCTGAGCAATGCTCAGGCTTCAGGTAGCGCAGATTTGTCCAGTTGCCCGCCCACTTGTCATCAAGCCAGCAGCTTCTGAATCTGGGTATGCAAGGTGTCCATGGTGAAGGGCTTGGCGAGAATGGGTGCCTTCAGCGCAATCGGGCTGCCCGAATCGAGTATCTCCGCCGGGTAACCGCTGATGAAAATCACCTTCAACTCAGGCCGCAGCATGATCGCAGGCTCGGCAAT
This sequence comes from Pseudomonas syringae pv. coryli str. NCPPB 4273, assembly GCF_000972175.1. Classification (NCBI taxonomy): domain Bacteria; kingdom Pseudomonadati; phylum Pseudomonadota; class Gammaproteobacteria; order Pseudomonadales; family Pseudomonadaceae; genus Pseudomonas; species Pseudomonas syringae pv. coryli. The sequence continues at coordinate 12,283 of NZ_AWQP01000047.1, forward strand.
CTGGACGCCCGAAACGCCGCCCGGCAGCCGATAATCGGTGATCATCAGGTCGAGATGGGGTTTGGTCGCCAGAATCTCGAAAGCCTGCTCGCCGTTCTCGGCTTTCAGGACACGATAACCCTCACCCGACAGATAATCGGCCAGAAGCATCAGGATCAGGGGCTCGTCTTCGACGATTAGTACGACGTTTTCTGCATCAGCGCTCATTGAACTGCCTTTGATCTTATAAATAGCTGCCATTACGACCACGGCACGCGTGGGAGGTTGCGCCAACCTGTGATTAAACTTGACTGCCGGTGGCGGCGACCTTACAGAGGCAGACAGATTCGAAACACCGAGCCCTTGCCCTCTTCACTCTCCACTTCGATACGACCGCCGTGCGCCATGACGATCTGATCGGAAATGAACAGCCCAAGACCTAATCCGGCAACAGCGTGATTGCTCGACACCCGCTCGAACTGCTGAAAGATGCGCTTCTGGTTTTCGGCCGTAATGCCAATACCTTGATCCCTGACTTCGATGAACGCCTCGCTGTCCTTGCTGTACACATGCACTTCAATCGGCTTTCGCGCACCGTAACGCAGCGCGTTGGTGAGCAGATTGGCAACCACCTGCTCGATACGGAATTCGTCCCACACGCCGATTACCGGCTGTTCGGCAAACCGGGTGACGCTGGAATCGGCGGCAGCGATCTGTGCGGCAAAGCTTTCCAGCAGTTGCGTGACCAGTTCGCTGAGGTCGAACGGGCTCGGTCTGATCGACAGCTTGCCGGTGCGGATCCTCGATACATCGAGCATGTCTTCGATGAGGCGGATAAGACTCTGAATCTGTCGCTCATCGCGATCGACCATCGCGTGCAGCTTCTCCATGGTAAACGCCGCGGCGTTGTCCTTGGCCAGGTGCAGCTTGCGCAGCTGGGTCTCCAGAATAAGGCCGTTGAGCGGCGTGCGCACCTCGTGGGAGACGATGGACATGAAGTCATCCCGCATGCGAATCGCGTGTTCCAGCTCGCCCTGAGTCGACTGCAGACGCTTGAGCAAGGCTTCCTGCTCCTGGCGACTGCGCTCAAGCTCCTCGACCTGTATTTTCATGGCCTTGCGCTGTCGGTAGAGATCGACGAACACATTGACCTTGCTCTTTACCGCGTGAATATCCAGCGGCTTGTGCAGGAAGTCCACGGCACCGCTTTCATAGCCCTTGAAGGCGTAATTCAGCTCGCGCCCGGCAGCACTGACGAAGACGATTGGAATGCTTTTGGTCTTTTCCGTGCTGCGCATCAGCTCGGCCAGCTCGAAGCCGTTCATCCCGGGCATCTGAACGTCGAGGATGGCCATGGCGAATTCGTGCTGCAGTAGCAGTGACAGTGCTTCGTCCGCAGACAGCGCCTTGTAGACGATTCGATCGCCGCGCTTGATCAGCGCTTCGAGCGCCAGCAGGTTTTCCGGCAAATCATCGACGATGAGCAGTTTTGCCTGAATTTCACTTAACATGCGGTTCGTTCCAGCTCGACCAGCAAGCGGCCAATATCGTTCAGGGAAAGGAGGTAATCGGGCGAGTGCAGCGCCAGGCCCGCTTCAGGCATGGTAGACGCCTGGGCCTGCGCGGGGTCCTGAATCACCGTGAAACCACCGTACTTCTTGATCTGCAGCAACCCGTTCGCGCCGTCATTGTTGGCACCGGTCAACAGCACGCCAGCCAGTCGCGGCGCATAGGCATCAGCGGCCGAACCGAACAGAATGTCGATACTGGGCCTTGAATAAAACACCTTGTCCTCCTGACTCAGTGACAGGGAAAAGTCGGACTCCACCGAGACGTGATAGCCCGCTGGCGCAACGTACAAAGTGCCGGGCACGATGCTCTCCTTGTCGTCGGCTTCCTTGACCGGAATTGCCAGACGGTTCTGAAACACATTGGCCAACTGGCTATGCCGATCATCAGGTAGATGCAGAACCATCAGGATAGGCAATGAAAACCCTATGCGCAGACCGCTGAATATTTTCAGCAGGGCTTCCACGCCGCCCGCCGAGGCACCGACCACAATGGCATCGACCACGGGTAACGCGTGGCTGGGCGCTTCATCGCCAAACGTGGTTCTCATGATTTCCGGTAAATCCGCTCGGGTTTCACCAGCGCCTCGAAGTCGCCACCGTAGGCGGAAAATTCCAGCGTTTCCTTGCTGCCCAGCGCCAGAAAGCCACGATGACACAACGAATCATGAAACAACCCGAATGCTCGATCCTGAAGCTTTTTGTTGAAGTAAATCAGTACGTTACGGCAAGAAATAAATTGCGTTTCGGAGAATACACTATCTGTGGCCAGACTGTGATCGGCAAACGTGACGTTCTCGCACAGCGTCTTGTCGAAGATCGCATAGTCATAGGCAGACGTGTAGTACTCGGCAAAATCGCGCTGCCCTCCCGCCTTTCGATAGTTCTCGGCATAGGCCCGCACGTTGTCCATGGAGAAGATGCCCTGCTTGGCCTTTTCCAGCGAGCTGGGGTTGATATCGGTCGCATAGATGATGGTCCGCTCCAACAGCCCTTCCTCGCGCAACAGAATCGCCGTGGAATAGACCTCTTCGCCCGTGCTGCAACCGGCGATCCATACCTTGAGTGACGGGTAAGTGCGCAGTACCGGCACAACTTCGTTGCGGATCGCCAGAAAGTGCGACGGGTCACGAAACATCTCACTGACCGGAATCGTGAGAATCTGCAGCAGCTGCATGAACGCTGCAGGATCATGGAGCACACGCTCCTGCAAGGCGGAGATGGTTGCACAATCGAACTGACGCAGCGCATGGATCACGCGGCGCTTCACCGAAGCGCCGGAGTAGTCACGAAAGTCGTAGCTGTACTGAAGGTAAATCGCTTCGATCAGCAGGCGCAGTTCGATATCCATGCTTCGATCAATAGGCATGGTACCGCCCGGGGCTGGCATCGCAGACGCCCCTCCATTCAAGCCTCATTCAGATACGCTCCATCTTCGGCAGCCAGACGCGGATCAGCGAAAACAGGCGATCCAGATCGATGGGCTTGGCCAGATAATCGTTGGAACCCGCCTGCAGGCAGCGCTCCTGATCATCTTTCATGGCCTTGGCCGTGACGGCAATGATCGGCAGCTTGCGCCAGCGCGGGTCCTTGCGAATCTCGATGGTCGCTTCAAAACCGTCCATTTCAGGCATCATCACGTCCATCAGGACCAGATCGATGTCTTCCACCTCATTAAGCCTGGCAATCGCCTCCAGACCGTTGCGGGCGATTTCCACCACCGCGCCTTTATGTTCAAGGGCGCTGGTCAGGGCAAAGATGTTACGCACATCGTCGTCGACCACGAGGATCTTGCGCGCCTCGAAGACCTTGTCACGGCTACGCGCGGTCTTGAGCATCTTTTGCCGCTCGTTGGACAGTTGCGACTCGACCTTGTGCAAAAACAGCGTGACCTCATCGAGCAGCCGCTCAGGCGAACGCGCACCCTTGATGATGATCGAGCGCGAGTATTTCATCAGCTCGGCTTCTTCATCGCGGGTCATATTGCGGCCGGTATAGACGATCACCGGCGGGAAGGCACAGATGTCTTCCATCGACATGCGTTTGAGCAATTCATTGCCGAGCATGTCCGGCAGCTTCAGGTCGATGATCATGCAGTCGTAGACGTGATCGCGCAGCAGGTCCAGCGCCTCCTGGGCGAAGCCTACCGCAGTGATTTCAATATCATCGTCACCAATCAGGCGCGCGATGCTGTCACGCTGCAGCGCGTCATCCTCGACCAGCAGGATACGTTTGACCTTCTGCGTCAGCTTGGCTTCCAGCTTGGCGAACACGTCCTTGAGCTCTTCACGCGTGGTCGGCTTGACCGCGTAGCCAATCGCGCCCATATGCAAGGCGGCTTCCTGGCGATCTTCGACCGAGATCACGTGCACCGGAATGTGCCGGGTGGGCGCCAGCTCCTTGAGACGCTGCAGCACGGTCAGGCCCGAATGGTCCGGCAGGCGCATGTCCAGCAGGATCGCATCCGGCGTATAGCGGGATGCCAGATTGAAGCCATCGTCGGCAGCATGCGCCACCAGACAGTCGTAGCCCAGTTCGTGGGCGAGATCGTAGAGAATCTGGGCGAATCGCACCTCGTCTTCGATCACCAGAATGCAGCGCCGCTGGAAAGGTGCCTTGTCGCGGTCGTCGGCAAATACCGGCACCGGCGTATCCATCGGCACGGGTGCCGGAACAGGTTGCGCAATGACCGGAAGCACAGGGGCATACGGTTGTAGCGCAGCAGGCGCTGGCACGATTGGCAGATCGCTGCCCGGCTCGCGGTCGTCTTGCTCGACGTAATGCTCCGGCAGCACCAGGCTGAAAATACTGCCCTGCCCCGGTGCGCTGGTCACACTGATCGACCCGCCCAGCAATGCCGCCAGATCTCGTGAAATCGACAGCCCCAATCCGGTACCGCCATAACGCCGGTTGGTGGTGCCATCTGCCTGACGGAACGCTTCGAAAATACCCTGCTGATGCTCCTCGGCGATACCGATGCCCGAATCACGCACGATGAACGCGATACCCGCGCCCGGCTGACGCGAAACGACCATGCTGACCGAGCCTGCTTCAGTGAACTTGATCGCGTTGGACAGCAGGTTCTTGAGGATCTGCTCAAGACGCTGGCGATCCGTGAACAGCATGGTGGGCGCACCGGCCTGGATGTCGACGGTAAACGCGAGTTTCTTCTCGGCGGCCAGCGGCTGGAAGAGCGTCCGCAGGCCTTCGACCAGTCGGGGGACGCTGCTGTTTTCCGGGCGCACTTCCAGCTTGCCGGCCTCGACCTTGGAAATATCCAGAATGTCGTTGATCAGGTTCAGCAGGTCATTGCCCGCCGAATAGATCGACTCGGCAAACTTGACCTGTTCGGCGGTGAGGTTTTCGCCCGGGTTCTCGGCCAGCAGTTTGGCGAGAATCAGCGAGCTGTTGAGCGGCGTGCGCAGCTCGTGGGACATGTTGGCGAGGAACTCGGACTTGTATTTGCTGGCGCGCTGCAGCTCGTCCGCCCGCGCCTGCAACTCGGCCTGAGCGATATTCAGTTCTTCGTTGTTGCGATCCAGCGCATCGCGCTGATCGGCCAGCGCCTGACTCTGATCGGCCAGTTGCTCGTTGGTTTGCTCCAGCTCGGCCTGCTGCGTCTCCAGGTGGGCCTGGGATTCCTTGAGGATGCGCGACTGCTCCTCCAGTTCTTCATTGGCGGTGCGCAGTTCTTCCTGCTGCACCTGCAGCTCTTCGTTGAGCTGCTGGGTCTCGGCCAGCACTTCCTGCAGACGCTGGCGATAACGGGCGGCTTCGATAGAGGTGCCGATATTGTCCGCCACCAGTTCAAGAAACTCGACATCCCGCTCGGTCAGGGTGCGCAGAAAGCCCAGTTCGATCACGCCGTTGACCTGATCGTCGTTGCTGGTCGGCACCACCACCACGCTGCGCGGCGAACCGTCGCCCAGGCCGGACGCAACCTTGAAGTAATTGTCCGGCAGTTCATCCAGCGTAATGATGCGGTCCTGCTGGGCGGCCTGCCCGACAATGCCTTCATCACTGTGAATGGTCTGATCCTGCTGCTCCTGTTCGCGGGAGAAGCCATACGAGGCGACTCGCGTAAGGCCGCCGTGGTCCTGGCGGATGTAGACCGCCGCCACCGACGCGCCCAGATGCTGGGTCAGAAACTGGAGAATATTGCGGCCCAGCATGTTCAGCGTCAGTTGCCCCAGGACCTGCTCGGCCAGCTCGCTCTGACCATTGCGCAGCCAGGCCACCTTCTGCAGGCGCTCGGCGTTGACTTCCTGGAGCCTGAGGTTTTCGCTGTAAGTATTCGACAGCGAGAGCAGATCCCTGCGGCCGATATAGGCCAGAATTGCGCTGACGATCACCACGAATATCAGATAAAGGGTGACGGAAAGAATCGTACTGCGCGTGACTTCCGCATTGCGGGTCAGGCGAAGTTGCTGCTCCATCTCCACGGCCTGATCATATTCGGTGCGGATCTGATCGGTGATGCGCTTGCCACGTCCGGCCAGCACCGGCGTTTGATAATCGCCGTTGGTGCGCCGTAACGTGATCATCTCCTGGGCGAACGCATTCCACTCCTGCTGCAGCGTGGATAGACGTCTGAACCGATCCAGCTGCGTAGGGTTGTCGTCTACCAGTTTCTCCAGCCCCTGCAGCTCGGCGAGCAACAGCGGCTTGGCGACCTCATAGGGGTCGAGAAAATGCTGATCACCCGTCAGCAGAAAACCGCGCATGCCGGTTTCCATGTCTATCGACAGTTTCATTGAGCGGTTGGTGTTGTTGATTACCCGGTCAGTGTGCTCGACCCACTGTATTGCAGTGAGCAGATAACTGATCAGCAAAATGAAGAAAACTGCGCTCAGTACACCGACACCCAATGGCAAGCCAACGTTACGACCCAGCAATTTTCGAAAGCGTTGTTCATCGACAACAGACGTCCGATTCATGAAATATCCCTGACGAGTGGATCAAAACCGTAGAGTTTGCCGTAAACCTACGAAAAACACTCTTATTTCCGACATAGAGGATTGAAATTTCACACATAAATGGGCGATAAGCTCACGCCTGTATTCATTAATGACGCCAACCCGTGATTCGCCCTCGCGATTTACGGTATTTGTGCCTCGATTGAACTTCCACCCGGTTTTTATTTACTGATACAAGGACTGTATCAACAGCCGACAGGCCCTCGCTCGGTTACCCTGAGTCGACGGGAAAGGATGTGCAAAATTCCACACTGTCTGCGCTATCGCCATTATTCAGGTTTAAGGAGTCAACCATGCCCGACACAGCCCGCACCATTCTCGTGGTCGAAGACGACGCCATAGTGCGCATGCTGATTGTCGACGTGCTCGAAGAGCTGGAATACAAGGTACTGGAAGCCGAGGACGCCACGTCGGCACTGGCCTTTGTTGCAGACGATTCCAATCACATCGACCTGCTGATGACTGACCAGGGGCTGCCTGATATGAAGGGCACCGCACTGGCCAAGAAGGTCATCGAACTTCGCCCGCAATTGCCGGTGCTGTTCGCCAGCGGTTACTCCGAAAATATCGACGTGCCGCCAGGCATGCACTCGATCGGCAAGCCGTTCTCCATCGACCAGTTGCGTGACAAGGTAAAAAGCATTCTTGGAAACAGCCTTGACTGACATCGACGCTGCCCTCAACAGCACTGAAAAGCCTGCCAGCACCCGCTTATTGATCATCGGCTACGTATGGCCAGAGCCGCGTTCTTCGGCTGCCAGCGGGCACATGATGCAATTGATTCAATGCTTTCTGGAGCAGGACTGGCAGGTCACCTTTGCCAGCCCTGCCACCGAAGGCGAGCACCGCGCCGATCTGCTCGGTCTGGGCATCCGCGAAGTGCATATCGCGCTCAACGACAGCAGTTTTGACGTATTTGTCAGCGAATTGCAGCCTGACGTCGTGCTCTTCGATCAGTTCATGATCGAGGAGCAGTTCGGCTGGCGCGTCGAGCAGCAGTGTCCCGACGCACTACGCATTCTGGAAACGTCGGATTTCCAGAGCCTGCGCCACGCACGCCATCAGTTGTTGAAGGATTCGCTTAACAGCGATTGCGCCGAGGCCGGACCGTGCAGCGCCGACGTTTCAGCGCCGCAGCTTTTCCGGCAGATCGCATGCAGTGATCTGGCGCAGCGCGAAATTGCTTCGTTGTATCGCTGCGACCTCAACCTGATGACGTCAGATGTCGAAATCGCCCTGTTGAGCGGCCCTTTCGGCCTGCCCGCCGCGCTGCTGCACTGGTGTCCGCTGATGATCGACGGCGCGCCCGACAGCTTCCGGCCTTTTGCACAGCGTGCGCACTTCCTCAGCATCGGCAACTTCCGCCATGCGCCCAACTGGGATGCGGTGCTGTGGATGAAAACCGCTATCTGGCCGCTGATTCGTCAGCAACTGCCTGACGCTCAGTTGCACATATACGGTGCCTATACGCCACCCAAGGCCTCGGCGCTGCACAATGCCTCGCAGGGCTTTCATGTGAAGCACTGGGCCGAGGATGCGCTGGAGGTCATGTCCCATGCGCGAGTGTGCCTCGCGCCATTGCGCTTCGGCGCCGGCATCAAGGGCAAGCTGATGGACGCGATGCTCTGCGGAACGCCGTCAGTCACGACGCCGGTGGGTGCGGAGGCCATGAGCGGCGGGCTGCCGTGGCCCGGCATCATTGCCAACGACCCTGCGGAAATCGCGGGCGCTGCGGTCAGGCTGTATCAGGACCAGAACCTCTGGCTTGAAGCGCAACAAGCGGGTCAGGCGTTGCTGCAGGCGCGCTTTCAGCATCGGCAGCACTGTGCGAGCCTGATCGAACGCATCGACACCCTTCGCAACGGACTGGCGGAGCATCGTCTGGCGAACTTCACCGGCGCCATGCTGCGGCACCATCACCACAAGAGCACCAAATACATGGCGCAGTGGATCGAAGCGAAGAATCGCAACAAGGATGAAAAACCGGCTTAGGCTCAATGAGAAAAGTCGGCGAGCGAAGGTCAGGCAAGGCAAAAACAGGCGAGGAAGCGGAGTCTACGGTTTGTAAATGAGCATTCCGAGCCTGTTTTTAACGCAGCATCACCGAGCGCAGCCACTTTTCCTGCAGAGCCTAGGCCGGTTTGCGCAGCAAATAGGTATCCATGATCCACCCCTTGCGCTCGCGTGCCTCGCTGCGCAGGCGCTTGATCTTCTCGCAGACCTCATCGAGCCGGCCGGCCACCAGTATTTCGTCCGGCGTGCCCAGGTACGCGCCCCAATAGATGTCCAGCCCCTGCCCCGTATAACGCTCGAATGTGCAGTGCGCGTCGAGCATCACCACGACGTTGCCGGGCTGCTGCAGCGGAGCTGTCGCCATGCGTCGGCCGGTGGTGATATGAATCGACTCGCCGATGCGATTGAGCGGGATCCGGTGCCGCGCGACCAGGCTCTGGACGCTGGTTATGCCGGGAATCACCTGATACTCGAAAGCCTCCTTACCCCGCGCCAGAACCTGGTCAAGGATGCGCATCGTACTGTCGTAGAGCGACGGGTCGCCCCAGACCAGAAACGCGCCGACCTGATCCACGCCAAGCTCATCGGTCAACAACCGCTCGAAGAGTATTGCGCGCTGTTCGTGCCAGCCCTCGATGCCGCGCTCGTAGGCCTGTGGATCATCTTCACGCCGAGGATCCTGGACTTGCACCAGACGGTAGCGTTCATGAGTGATATAGCGCTGACAGAGCTCTTTGCGCAGCCTCAGCAACTGATCGTCGACATAGCCCTTGTCGAGGATGAAGATCACCTCTGCACGGTTCAAGGCCGCAACGGCCTGCAGGGTGATCTGCTCGGGATCCCCGGCCCCCATGCCGATCAGCAGGATCTGTTTCATCGGTCAACGCCTCCACTGGCAGAGGCCCGATCGTAGGCGATTTTTGCCAATGACCGGGCATTGAACTGGAAAATCAGGCACATTACTCTTCTGGCAACGGATGAACATGACATCGCCAATGAATAAAACAACAAGAATTGCCGACCCTTCCTACGAATTGATGGACGACCACAACGGTCTGTCGATCATCTACCGCGAGCATGGCTTCCCCTGCCCGCTGGTACGCTGGCACTTCCACAAGGAATATGAACTGCATCTGATCGTCGCCAGCTCCGGCAAGGTGTTTGTCGGCGACTACATCGGCAATTTCAATCCTGCCAGCCTGTTTCTCACCGGCCCCAACCTGCCGCATAACTGGATCAGCCAGATCGACGACGGCGAAGAGGTGCCCAAGCGCGACATGCTGGTCAACTTTACCGATGAGCTGCTGGAAAGTGGCAATCAGGTGTTTGCCGAACTCAAGACCCTGACACCGCTACTGGAGCGCGCCCGCTACGGCATCGAATTTCGCTGCAAACGCACAATTCGTCAGGCGATGAAGCAAATGCAGAAGATCGCCGACTCGCGAGGCATCACTCGCCTGGGTCACTTCTTCATCCTGCTCGAGCTGCTGGCCGCCAGCGAAGATTACCAGTTGCTGTCGGGCACGGCGGTTGCCCATACGGCGGACGAGCACAGCGTGGATCGCACCAACCGGGCGGTGGATTATATCTTCGCCCACTATGGCCGCGAGCTGCCGCTGGAGGAAGTCGCCGAGTATCTGGGCATGAAACCGACCTATTTTTCCCGGGTGTTCAAACAGGCTACGGGGCGCTGCTTCGTGGAGTTCGTCAATCGTCTGCGCATCAGCAAATCGTGCGAACTGCTCGCCGACGGCGACAAACCGGTCACCGATGTGTGCTTCGAGTCCGGATTCAACAATATTTCCAACTTCAATCGGCGTTTTCAGCAACTCAAAGGCATGACCCCGTCGCACTACCGTCGCCTCGCCGTTCAGCGTCTGACCGAACAAAACCTGTACTGATTTGCCCCGCCGTCGCCCTCATCGTCTACGCTGGAGTTGCGCCGAAGCCGCCCTATGGGCGATTCGGCGCTGTTGTCTTTTCGCACCCGAGTGCAAAAAAGTATCAGTCAGAGTGCGGCGCAGGATTTGTCTTTCAGACCGAACGCCGGTGTAATCAATGCACATCTTCCTCACCTCCGGAAGAGAAAAAAACAATAACCATCCTTCTACAGTCCTTTGGGCGTGGAAGAGGAGTGATCAATGAAGAACTCAGCAAAACTTCTGCTCGCCAGTTCCGTCCTCAGCACCTGTTTCGTGTTCAGTGGCAGTGCCACAGCGGGGACCGTGACCATCGCCACGGTCAACAACAGCGACATGATTCGCATGCAGCGCCTCTCCAAGACCTTCGAAGAACAGCACCCCGACATCAAGCTCAACTGGGTCGTGCTGGAAGAGAACGTCCTGCGTCAACGCCTGACCACTGACATCGCCACCAAGGGCGGCCAGTTCGACGTGCTGACCATCGGCATGTACGAAGCCTCACTCTGGGGTCAGAAAGGCTGGTTACAGGAAATGAAAGACCTGCCTGCCAGTTACGCGCTGGACGATGTGTTCCCTTCCGTGCGCGACGGCCTGTCGGTAGACGGCAAACTGTTCGCCCTGCCGTTCTATGCTGAAGCCTCGATCACCTACTACCGCACCGACCTGTTCAAGGCCGCCGGCCTGACCATGCCCGAGCGCCCTACCTGGACCCAGATCGCCGAGTTCGCCGGCAAACTGACCGACAAGTCCAAGGAACAGTACGGCCTCTGCCTGCGCGGCAAGGCTGGCTGGGGCGAGAACATGGCACTGATCACGACGCTGGCCAACGCCTATGGCGGACGCTGGTTCGACGAGCAGTGGACGCCACAGTTCGACCAGCCAGAGTGGAAGAACGCGCTGAACTTCTACGTCAACACCATGAAGCAGTCCGGCCCGCCGGGAGCCTCCAGCAATGGTTTCAACGAGAACCTTGCGCTGTTCAACAGCGGCAAGTGCGCCATCTGGGTCGACGCCAGCGTGGCCGGTTCGTTCGTGACCGACAAGAAGCAGAGCAAAGTGGCCGACAGCGTCGGCTTCACCTACGCCCCGCACGAAGTGACCGACAAGGGCTCATCGTGGCTGTACTCGTGGTCGCTGGCGATCCCGACCAGCGCCAAGAACACCAAGGACGCTGCCGAGTTCACCCAGTGGGCCACGTCGAAAGAGTACGCCAAACTGGTTGCCGATACCGACGGCGTGTCCAACGTACCGCCGGGCACCCGCGCCTCGACCTACACCGACGAATACAAAAAGGCAGCACCGTTTGCCAACATCACGCTTGAGTCGTTGAAGAAGGCCGATCCCAAGTCGCCAACCCTCAAACCCGTGCCTTACGTCGGCATTCAACTGGTGACCATTCCCGAGTTCCAGGCCATCGGCACCAGCGTCGGTCAGCAGTTCTCTGCAGCACTCATAGGCCAGTCCACTGTTGACAAGGCCTTGAGCAATGCGCAAACCGCTACCGCGCGCGACATGAAACGAGCGGGTTACCCGAAAAAGTAACCGTCACGCACCAGGGCGAAAGCCGATGCTTTCGCCCTGCCGCTCAACTGCGCAACAACTCTGGTGCAATCCGGTTCGGAGCTCCCCATGAATACCTCAGCCTCCCCTGAACGCACGGACCTGTCCGGCGAACAGCAACCGCTCAAAAGCCGTCGATTCAAGCCGGGCTGGTTTCTGGTCAGTCCTTCCGTGGTGCTTCTGCTGGTGTGGATGATCGTGCCGCTGGGCATGACCATTTACTTCTCGCTGATCCGCTACAACCTGCTCTCCCCCGGCGAAAACGAATTCGTCGGCCTGGAGAACTTCCAGTATTTCGTGACCGACAGCGGCTTCTTGCCGGGTGCCGGCAATACATTACTGCTGGTCGGCAGTGTGCTGGCGATCAGTGTGATCCTCGGCGTGCTGATTTCGGCACTGCTGGAAGCCAGTGAGTTTTTCGGTCGCGGCATCGTCCGTGTGCTGTTGATCTCGCCGTTCTTCATCATGCCCACGGTCAGCGCGCTGATCTGGAAAAACCTGATCTTTCATCCGGTGTCCGGCGTACTCGCAGCGGTGTGGAAGTTCTTCGGCGCCGAACCGATTGACTGGTTCGCCCATTACCCGATGCTGTCGATCATCATCATTGTGTCCTGGCAATGGCTGCCGTTCGCCATTCTGATCCTGATGACCGCCATGCAGTCGCTCGACCAGGAGCAGAAAGAAGCAGCGCGGCTGGACGGCGCAGGTCCGCTGGCGATCTTCTGGCACCTGACCCTGCCGCATCTGGCGCGTCCGATCGCCGTGGTGGTGATGATCGAAACGATCTTCCTGCTTTCGGTATTCGCTGAAATCTTTACCACGACCAACGGCGGGCCGGGCTTTGCCTCGACCAACCTGGCTTACCTGATCTACATCCAGGCGCTGCTGCAGTTCGACGTCGGCATGGCCTCGGCGGGCGGGCTGATTGCCGTGGTCATAGCCAACATCGCGGCGATCATCCTGATCCGGATGATCGGCAAAAACCTCACCGACAAGTCATGAGGACCTTGCCATGATGACCCTCAAACAATCACGCCGTCTGCAAAGCCTGCTGCTCGGGGCCCTGTCCTGGATCATCGCTGCGCTGGTGTTCTTTCCGATCTTCTGGATGGTCCTGACCAGCTTCAAGACCGAGATCGATGCATTCGCGACACCGCCACAGCTGTTCTTCACCCCGACGCTGGAAAACTACCTGCATATTCAGGAGCGCAGCGATTACTTCCATTTTGCCTGGAACTCGGTGCTGATTTCCTTCAGCGCCACGGTGCTGGCCATGCTGATCGCGATCCCTGCGGCGTATTCCATGGCGTTTTTCGAAACCAAGCGCACCAAGAGCACACTGCTGTGGATGCTCTCGACCAAGATGCTGCCGCCGGTGGGCGTGCTGATGCCGATCTATCTGCTGGCCAAGACCTTTGGCCTGCTCGATTCGCGGCTGGCGCTGATCATCATCTATACGCTGATCAACCTGCCGATCGTGGTCTGGATGATTTACACCTACTTCAAGGATATCCCCGGCGAGATCCTCGAGGCCTCGCGGCTGGACGGGGCCAGCACCCGCCAGGAGATCTTTCGCGTGCTGATGCCGATCTGCAAGGGCGGCCTGGCTTCCACCGCGTTGCTGTCGCTGATCCTGTGCTGGAACGAAGCATTCTGGTCGCTGAACCTCACCTCGTCCGCCGCAGCGCCGTTGACTGCCTTGATCGCTTCCTACTCCAGCCCCGAAGGGTTGTTCTGGGCCAAGCTGTCAGCGGTATCGACCCTGGCCTGTGCGCCCATTCTGATTTTCGGCTGGATCAGTCAGAAACAACTGGTTCGCGGCCTGTCGTTCGGCGCTGTCAAATAGCCCGGCCCAAAGAACAAGAAGGAGTCCAACATGGCTAACCTGAGCATCCGCAATCTGCAAAAAGGCTTTGACGGTCACCAGATCATCAAGGGTATCGACCTGGATGTGAAAGACCGCGAGTTCGTGGTCTTCGTCGGGCCTTCGGGCTGCGGCAAATCCACCCTGCTGCGGCTGATCGCCGGGCTTGAAGAAGTGACGTCGGGAACCATCGAACTCGATGGCCGGGACATCACGCAGGTCACTCCGGCCAAGCGCGACCTGGCCATGGTGTTCCAGACCTATGCGCTGTATCCACACATGACCGTCGGCAAGAACCTGTCGTTTGCACTGGATCTGGCGGGCGGTGACAAGGCCGAGATCAAGAAGAAGGTCGATGAAGCCGCACGCATTCTGGAGCTCGGGCCGCTGTTGGAGCGCAAGCCCAAGCAGCTGTCCGGCGGGCAACGCCAGCGTGTCGCGATTGGCCGGGCCATCGTGCGCAACCCGAAGATTTTCCTGTTCGACGAGCCGCTGTCCAACCTCGACGCCGCGCTGCGCGTACAGACCCGCCTGGAATTGTCGCGCCTGCATAAAGAGCTGCAGGCCACCATGATCTACGTGACGCACGATCAGGTGGAAGCCATGACCCTGGCCGACAAGGTTGTCGTCCTCAACGGCGGCAAGGTCGAGCAGGTCGGCTCGCCGCTCGAGCTGTACCACCACCCGGCCAACCTGTTCGTTGCCGGCTTCCTCGGCACACCGAAAATGGGCTTCCTCAAAGGTAGAATCAGCCGGGCGGACAACACCAGCTGCGAAGTCGAGCTGGATGCCGGCACGCGCATCAGCCTGCCGGTCAATGGCGCAGGACAAAGCGTCGGCGCTGCGGTAACGCTGGGCATCCGCCCGGAACACCTGAACCTTGCCCAGGGCGACGATTGCCAGTTGCAGGTGATTGCCGACGTCAGCGAACGTCTTGGCAGTGACACCTACTGTCACGTGCGCACCCGTTCGGGCGAGGCGCTGACCATGCGTATTCGTGGTGACCTGGCCAGCCAGTACGGCGAGACGCTGAACCTGCATCTCGACAGTGCCCAATGCCACCTGTTCGATGCTCAAGGTCTGGTGATTGCCAAAACCTTGCAGACCGCCGCAGCCTGAGTTCCGGAGAGCCCGTCATGAAACTGAACAAAAACAATCTGTCCCAACTGGGCGCCGACATCGCCCTGCCCGCCTACACCGTCGACAACACTCGCCAGGGCATTGCCCACATCGGCGTCGGCGGCTTCCACCGGGCGCATCAGGCGTTTTACACCGATGCGCTGATGAACAGCGGCGAAGGCTTTGAATGGAGCATCTGCGGCGTGGGCCTGCGTCCTGAAGACAAGGCCGTGCGCGATGCACTGGCGCAACAGGACTACCTGTACACGCTCTATGAACTGGGTGACACACCCGGCACCCAAACCCGCATCATTGCCTCGATCAGCGGCATGCTGCTGGCCGAAGACAGCCCGCAGGCGCTGATCGACAAACTGGCCAGCCCGGACATCCGCATCGTCTCGCTGACCATCACCGAAGGCGGTTACTGCATCGACGACAGCAACGGTCAGTTCATGGCCCATCTGCCGCAGATCCAGCACGACCTGGCGAACCCGGATCAGCCAAAAACGGTATTCGGCTTCCTTTGCGCCGCACTGGCCCGGCGCCGGGCGCAAGGCACATCGGCCTTCACCCTGATGTCCTGCGATAACCTGCCACACAACGGCGCAGTGACACGCAAGGCATTGCTGGCATTTGCCACGTTGCGCGATGCCGATCTGCATGACTGGATCAAGGAAAACGTCAGCTTTCCCAACGCGATGGTGGATCGCATCACGCCAATGACCAGCGCAGCCCACCGGCTGCAACTGGCCGACGACAAACACATCGACGACGCCTGGCCGGTGGTCTGCGAACCATTCGTGCAGTGGGTGCTGGAAGACAAGTTCGTCAATGGTCGCCCGGCGTGGGAAAAAGTCGGCGTGCAGTTCACCGATGACGTGACGCCCTATGAAGATATGAAGATCAAACTGCTCAACGGCAGTCATCTTGCACTGACCTACCTGGGCTTCCTCAAGGGTTATCGTTTTGTACACGACACCATGAATGACCCGCTGTTCGTGAGCTATATCCGCACCTACATGGACCTGGACGTGACCCCGCAACTGGCGTCGGTGCCAGGTATCGACCTGGAAGGTTACAAGGACACGCTGATCGAGCGCTTCTCCAACCAGGCGATTGCCGATCAGCTGGAACGGGTCTGTTCGGACGGATCGTCGAAATTTCCCAAGTTCACCATTCCGACGATCAATCGTCTGATTCTGGACGAAGGCAACCTTGCGCGCGCTTCACTGGTGGTCGCCGCGTGGGCGCTCTATCTGAAAGGTGTCGACGAGAACGGCGCGACCTACAAAATCCCTGACCCGCGAGCCGAGTTCTGTCAGGCGCTGGTGGCTGATGACGCGCTCATTACTGAGCGCTTGTTGGGAGTGGAAGAAATCTTTGGCTCGGCCATTCCGCAATCGAAAGCATTCGTGGCGGCCTTCGAGCAGAACCTCGATGATCTCCGCAAACTGGGTGTGAGTGGCACACTGGAAAAACTTTTGGTTGCCAAGGCCTGAGGGACTTCCCATGTTTCTTGGAATCGATTGCGGGACCCAGGGCACCAAGGTGTTGGTGCTCGATACCGAAAGCGGCACCGTACTGGGCGAAGGCTCGGCGCCGCACAGCCTGATCAGCGACCACAACGGTCGCCGCGAACAGGACGTACAGCAATGGCTGGACGCGCTGCAACAGGCGACCCGCGATGCACTCGCAGCGGCGGGCATTTCCGGCCAGCAGATTCAGGGCATCGGCGTCTCGGGCCAGCAACATGGCCTGGTGCTGCTCGATGCTCAGGGCCAGGTACTGCGCCCGGCCAAGCTGTGGTGTGACACCGAGTCGGCACCGGAGAACCAGCGCCTGCTGGACTACCTGGGCGGCGCGCAGGGGTCGCTGCAACGCCTTGGTCTGGTCATCGCCCCAGGCTATACCGTGTCCAAGCTGTTGTGGACCAAGGAGCAATACCCGGATCTGTTCGAGCGGATCGACAAGGTGCTGCTGCCCCACGACTACCTCAACTATTGGCTGACCGGCCGCTGCTGCACCGAGTTTGGCGACGCGTCGGGCACCGGCTATTTCAACGTGCGCACTCGCGAGTGGGACCTGCCATTGCTCGCGCACATCGACCCGAGCGGTCGTCTGGGCAAGGCACTTCCACAGCTGTTGCAAGCCCATGAACCGGTGGGCGTACTGCGTCCTGAAGTCGCCACACTGCTGGGCCTGAACCCTGACGCTCTGGTCTCCAGTGGCGGCGGCGACAACATGATGGGCGCGATCGGCACAGGCAATATCCAGCCGGGGTTGATCACCATGAGCCTCGGCTCTTCGGGCACGGTGTATGCCTACGCCGAGGAGGCGCGGGTCAGCGAGCATGAGTCGGTCGCGACTTTCTGCTCATCCTCCGGCGGCTGGTTGCCGCTGATCTGCACGATGAACCTGACCAACGCGACGACCGCCATTCGCGAGTTGTTCGCCCTCGACATCGCCGGCTTCAATCAGGCGGTCGCCGAGGCGCCGATCGGTGCCGAAGGCGTACTGATGCTGCCCTTCCTGAACGGCGAACGCGTGCCCGCCCTGCCCGATGCGACCGGCAGCATCGTCGGGCTGGACAGCACCAATCTGACCCAGGCCAACCTGTCCCGTGCGGTGGTCGAAGGCACCACCTTCGGCCTTCGCTACGGGCTGGACCTGTTGCGCGACAGCGGCATAAAAAGCGAAAAGATCCGTCTGATCGGCGGTGGCTCCAAAAGTGCCGTGTGGCGGCAGATCGTGGCCGACATCATGAACACACCGGTGATCTGCACCGACCACTCGGAAGCCGCCGCACTGGGCGCCGCCATTCAAGCGGCCTGGTGCTGGTCGCGCGCCAACGGCAAGGCTCAGGACCTGCAGCAACTCTGCGAACGCTGCGTGAGTCTCGACCAAGGCAGTGAGACGCACCCCGTGGTGCATAATGTGGCCGCCTATCAGCAGGTCTATCAGCGTTATCAGGCGCAATTGCGCAAGGTTTGAAGCGTTTTTTCATGGAGCACTTATGTTTCTGGTTTGTGGCGAAGCACTGTTCGATATTTTCACCCGCGCGGATGACAGCGGTTCCCTAAACAGATTGGGGTTCGATGCGATTGCCGGCGGCTCTCCGTTCAACGTTGCGATTGGCCTGCGCCGTCTGGGCGTGGACGCAAGCTTCCTTGCCGGGCTGTCCACCGATTACCTGGGCCGCCGTCTGCGTGCCGTGCTGGAAAAGGAAACGGTCAATACCGACCACCTGATCGACTTCGACGCGCCCACCACTCTGGCCATGGTCGCCGTGGGCAGCGATGGATCGCCGACATACAGCTTTCGAGGCGACGGCTGCGCAGACCGCCAGTTGCGCCTGGAAGACTTGCCGGAACTCGACGGGCAGGTACGCGGCATTCACGTCGGCTCGTTTTCACTGGTGGTGCAGCCGATTGCCGACACACTGTTGGCGCTGGTCGCCCGTGAAAGCAGCACACGGCTGATCTCGCTGGACCCCAACGTGCGCCTCAACCCGGCACCGGACATTCAGCGCTGGCGCAGCCAGGTCGCAGCGTTCGCCGAGCATGCGCACCTGATCAAGGTCAGCGACGAAGACCTGCACCTGCTGTACCCGGACAACGATCCACAAAAGATCGCCGAAGGCTGGCTCGGCAAGCGTACGCAACTGGTCATCGTCACTCGCGGCACGCAAGGTGCCAGCGTCTTCACCCGCCAGCACGGCACTTGGTCGGTGCCGGCAAGAACCGTGGTCACCGCCGATACCGTCGGGGCTGGTGATACTTTTCAGGCCGCGCTGCTGACCTTCCTCAGTGAACGCCAGCTCGACACGCCACAAGGCTTGTCGACGCTGTCACGGGAAACACTGGACGAGATGCTGAATTTCGCCGTCGGCGCGGCCGCGCTGACCTGCACAAAGGTCGGGCCGGACTTGCCGTACAGGTATCAATTGGGGTGAGAAGGCTTAAACGCTACCTCCATACACCCGCATCAACTGCGGTGTATGGACGGTAGTCTTCGTGAGCAAGCTCACTCCCACCCATTAAATGCATGTCTGAAGGGAGAAAGTATCGATACTTAACTCCATCGGAAAGCATTCCCTAGGTGGGAGTGAGCCGGGCGACGCTTCGCTTGTTCACGAAAAGGTCATCAAAGTCGCCTAACAAACATCAAGCTACCATACCGGCCTTGATGCCTCTGATGCGGGTGTTGATGTCATCCGCAACGTCGTTCTGCTTTTCCTTGAGCGCGTCCTGCACCTTCTGGTCAATTGCCAGTTGGTCTTGAGGTGCCATGGCGTCATAGTCTTTCTGGGTAATACCCGTCAGCTTTTCGCGCACTTTCTCTTCGGCTGTCTGCTTCAGAGAGTCCATGAATTTCTGTTGTACCGAATCCGTCGATGCGGTGTCAGTGGTGCTGGTGGTGCCAGCCACTGAACCGATGACACCGTTGTCACGGTCAGCCGTCTTTTCCGACAGTGAAGTATCACCGGCGGACTTCAGGTTGATCATCATCCGTGCAAAGGATTCGTTGTAACCGCTGTTTTCCTGCTTGCTGTCTTGCGATGTCGAACTGCTGGTCTGCGCGGTAACCGGTGCCGAACCTGATGTCAGGCCAGCGGCAGCGACCGAGCTGAAGGCGTCCTGGGACACCTCATCCACGGTCTTGCGCCCGACAACAGCCCGGGAAACAAGCTGCTCAAGCGCACTCGTGCCAATAATCATCTCTCACCTCCTGATGAACCTGTTGCGCAGGTTCACCAGCAAGTCCAGTGCCAACTGTCTTATAAATCCATAACCTGTTGATTTTAAGAGCTTAAATAAAATCCGGAAAAATCGACCGCGTCAAAGAACGGATACAGCCTGCCGTCTGCGGCAAGCACTGGCCGAGCGTCAGCCTGCAGCACGGCCGGTGTTGATAGTCAGCAGCTCAATCGGCAACGGCTCGGAAAAGTAGTAGCCCTGCGCCTGCGTGGCGCCGATCTCGCGCAGCAGCTCAAGCGTTTCAAGGTCTTCGACACCTTCGGCCACCACGGTCAGATCGAGGGATTCGGCCATGCGCACAATGGCACGCACGATGGCGCGGCTGCGCACACTGGAGGCCAGGCCGAAGATAAACGACTTGTCGATTTTCAATCCGCTGAAGTGGTATTGATGCACGTAGCTGAGCGAAGAGAAGCCCGCGCCGAAATCGTCGAGCATGACCGACATACCCTGCTCGGCCAGGAGCTTCATCGACAGGCGTGCCTGCTCGGGATCGGCCACCAGTGCGCCCTCGGTGAGTTCCAGACACAGACGTTGAGGCGCAACATTGTGCTCGGCAAGCAACGCCAGCACTTCCGCAGCGAATGCCGGACGGGTGATGCTGTAACTCGAACAGTTCACATGCACGGGTGGCCAATGACCGTTCTCGGGTTGCGCCAGAATGGAAACCACACGCTTGAGCATGTACAGGTCCAGGCGGCCAATCAGGCGCAGTCCCTCGAGCGCCGGCAGAAAGCTCTCTGGCCCGACGATTCGTCCATCCGGCATGCACCAGCGGATCAGCGCCTCGAACGCCAGCAATTTTCCGCTATTGACGCAGATCACCGGCTGAAAATAAGGAATCAACTGATCCGTACGTTTCAGCGCCGTGCGCAACGCACCTTCCTGCTCGACCTGGTCCGACACCTCGCGGCGCAACGCCTGATTGAACACCGCGAAGCTGTCCCGCCCACCGTTCTTGACCCGGTACATGGCGGTATCGGCATCGCGCAGCAGGTCAGCCGGTTCCTGATGGAAGCGGCTGTCGGCGCCCACCACACCGATGCTGCAGGAAGAGAACACCGTGTGATCATCGATCACGAACGGCTGCTCGAACGCCGTCAGTATTCGCTGGGCGATCTCCGTCCCGGTCTGCAGCGGCGTGTCGATGCTCAACACGGCGAACTCGTCGCCACCCAGCCGCGCCAGCAGGTCCCGTTCGCGCATGCAATTGCGCAGGCGCTCGGCGGCCTGCACCAGAAGGATGTCGCCGCAGTGATGACCCAGGCTGTCATTGATCATCTTGAAGCGATCCAGATCGATGAACATCACGATCACTTGCTGGCCATTGCTGCAGAAGTCCTGCCAGGCCTGCCTCAGCCGATGTTGCAAATGGCTGCGATTGGGCAGCCCGGTGAGTGAGTCATGGGAGTTTTCGTGCTGCAGCCTGGCGTTGGCCCGGTCCAGCTCACGGGTCCTGTCTCGAACCCTGGCCTCAAGCAGAACATTGGCAGTATGGATCGCTTCTGCCGCGCTGCGCCGGGACAGTGCCGTATCGATGTGGCGAGAAACAAAGGTGAGCAGCTCCTGATCGCGCAAGGTATAGCTCACGTCCTTGGAATAACTCTGCACCACCAGCACGCCGCGAACCTGTCCGCCGTCGAACAGCGGAATACCCAGCCATGAAGAGCAACGACCGGATTGTCGCTGTACCTCGATCTCGCCAAGGCCTTCCAGCCTGCGGGCTTCCTCGTAATCGATCAGGCACGGTCGCCGCTGGCCTATCACGTACTCGGTAAACCCCCGCTGCCCGCGCCGTGAGCGCGGCGGCGCGGGCTTGAACTCGTCAATGTAGTACGGAAAGGTCACTTCGCCCGTCGCACTGTCGTAAAGCGCGATGTAGAAATTGAGCGCCACCAGCAACTCGCCGACGATCATGTGCAGACTGCGAAAAAGCTCGTTCATGTCACCGGGCTGACTGGAAAGCTCGGCAATCTGGAACAACGCATTCTGCAGATGCTCGGCACGCTCGCGATCCCTGACTTCCTGACGCAACGCGTCGTTGGCTGCAGAAAGCTGTTGCGTGCGCAGGGCCACTACCTGCTCGAGGTCCGTCCGGTGTAGCTGGCGGTCCAGTGCCATGGCCACATGGCGCGACACGACGGCGAACAATGCCCGATCCTGAGCACTGTAGACACGAGACACGTCATAAACCTGCATCGCGACCATGCCAAAGACTTCGTCCGATGCATTTTTCAAGGGCGCGCCCATCCAGAACTCGGGCAGACGTCCGACGCAGTAAAACCGGTTTTCGGCCTTGGCCAGCTCGATACAGGCGGCATCCAGAAACAACGGCTGCCCGCTGCTCAACACATATCCGGTGAGCGACATTCGATCAGCGTCGATAAACTCGAACGTCTCGTGTGCCATCGCTTCGTCATCGAAGCGGTCAATGTAATAAGGATAGGTGATCTTGCCGCTTTGCCGGTCATACAGCGCAACGTAGAAGTTCTCGGCATCGATCAGGGTCCCGAGTTGCTCATGAACGCCTTGCAGAAAAGCACCGCGGTCCAGCGTAGTGCTGGCCAGCAGGCTGATTTCATACAGAACCCGCTGCGTGTTCTGCGCGCGGATCAACGCCGCGGTCTGCAACAGCGAGCCCAGCCTGACCGCCAGATCGACCAGCAAGGGGTGGTCTTTTTCAGCCATCGGTACCAACACCCAACCCAGCACGCCCTCACCCTGCCCCGCGACCCGGCAATGCAGCTGCAATTGAGTGCAATACGTCTCGAAGTCTTCAGCGGCGATGTGTGCAGGCCAGACAACGGTGTCGTCGCCCTGCCCAAGCAGGCATTTCAACTCGCCGGCGGCGTATGCAGCCCAGGCAATGGCGCCTGTCTGCTCCCTTGCGGCGCTGATGAGTGCTTCGATGGAGGCGTGACAGGAGAATCGGTCTCGGTTAGCCGTCAACGCGCTCCCGGGAGTGCGTGAGGTGCAGGCTACGCTTGGGCAAAGGCCGGTGGCTAGAAGTGAGACTGTCATGGAAGCATCCAGATGCATGAGCCGACGGCGGTCATCCTTAAAACCATGACCAAAGATTACAAGCGTGACAGGGCATTGTTGCAAAGTTCATACCTTTTTGGCAGATCCTTCGGCTTCCCGATGATGCTTGTGTGACGCGGGGCACTACATGGCAGCCCCATGGGTCAGATTCAGGTGCATTGCCGTACAGCAAGGTCATTGAGCGAGGCTCGGCTATGCTGTCGTACGGCGTTACACTTATCCCCATTGAACAGGTGACAGTAATGGTCAAGACATACAGCTACGCAGCGCAATCGGCTCAGGACACACTCAAGCCCCATCAATTCGAACGTCGCTCGCCCGGCGCTGACGATGTTCAGATCGACATCCTTTACTGCGGCGTGTGCCACTCCGATCTGCATACTGCGCGCAATGAGTGGCACAACACACTCTATCCTTCTGTTCCGGGTCACGAAATCGTCGGCCGGGTCACGGCGGTCGGCTCCGACGTCAAGCAATTCAAGGTCGGCGACCTGGCTGGCGTCGGCTGCATGGTCGACAGTTGCCAGCAATGTGCATCGTGTGCCGAGGGCGACGAGCAATACTGCGAGAGCGGCTTCACCGGCACCTACAATGGCCCGGTGTTTGGCGGCGAGAACACCTTCGGCGGCTACTCCGACAAGATCGTGGTCAAGGAAAAGTTCGTCTTGCGCATCTCTCATGATGCCAACCTGGCTGCCGTCGCGCCGCTGTTGTGCGCAGGTATCACCACCTATTCACCCTTGCGCCACTGGAAGGTCGGCCCGGGCAAGAAAGTCGGCATTGTCGGGCTTGGCGGTCTCGGCCACATGGGCGTCAAGATCGCCCACGCCATGGGTGCCCATGTGGTGCTGTTCACGACCTCCCCCAATAAGCGCGAAGATGGCTTGCGTCTGGGCGCCGACGAAGTGGTGGTATCCAAGGACGCGGCACAGATGGCTGCTCAGGCCAACAGCCTGGACTTTATCCTCAACACAGTGGCAGCGCCGCATGATCTGGACGCCTTTCTGTCTCTTCTCAAGCGCGACGGCACCATGACACTGGTCGGTGCGCCGGCAGAGCCGCATCCGTCACCTGCTGTGTTCAACCTGATCTTCAAGCGTCGCAGCCTGGCTGGCTCGTTGATCGGCGGCATTCAGGAAACCCAGGAAATGCTGGACTTCTGCGCCGAGCACGGCATCGTTTCCGACATCGAAATGATCAACATGCAGGACATCAACGAGGCTTACGAGCGGATGCTCAAGGGCGACGTCAAGTATCGCTTCGTCATCGACATGGACAGCCTCAAGCAGGAAGCGGCTGCCGACTCGAACGCTGCCTGATGCGCACCTGGCGGCCAAGGACGGCTGCAATTTGACATGCCGTACGTCGCCCCCGGTGAACCGATCGCCGCTAATCGCCCACTGATGTCCATACTCTAGTGCAGCAACCGGGTTGCAGATATCGGCAACCCGCCTGCTGTGCGACTCGATCTGGCTGTTTCACGCTACGGCCTGAGCGGCGCCCGCCAAAATGAACTATTTATTACATTTTGGTGACTACTACTGACTGTCTTTGAGTCTCAAGTTCACGCAGTCCTTGCAGATACTCATGTCAACGGACGTTTAACAGGTGAACGGATTATGAAACAACGCGCGACAGTCATCTGCAAACGTGACGGCCAGGTCCTTTACGTGCGCAAACCGAAATCCCGCTGGGCATTGCCCGGCGGCAAGATTGAAGCGGGTGAAACGCCCTTCCAGGCCGCAGTGCGTGAACTGTGCGAAGAAACCGGGCTTGCCGACCTTGATCTTCTGTACCTCGATGTGTACGAAAAGGATCAAGTGGCCCATTACGTTTTCACCGCCCAGGTCCCAGCCTCCAGCGAGCCATCGCCGCAGAACGAAATTGCCGCCTGCAAATGGCTTGCGCTGCAGAAACTTGGTGACCTGAAAGCCAGCAGTGCGACCAAAACCATCGTCAAGTCATATGCCAACGAGTCCGAAGGCGTTTCCGGTGCCCGGAGCCACGTTACAGGGTAATCAGGACAATCGGGTTGAACGGTATGGCCTGATGCTGTTCTGAGACAGCAGACGGTTCATTACTTTCTTCCCCGTCTCAGGAGACCCCTATGACTCAGACCGCCCTGGTTGTTGGCGCAAGTGGCATTGTCGGCAGTGCAATCACACAGTTGTTACTGGACAACGATTGGCAGGTTGCCGCCCTCTCCCGTAGCCCGTCAGCGCGGCCCGGCGTGATCCCGGTAGCTGCAGACCTGCAGAACCCGGAGTCCGTGCGTGCGGCTCTGGCTGATGTGAAGCCCACCCACGTGTTCATCACTACATGGTCGCGTCAGGCCACTGAAGCAGAAAACATCCGCGTCAACGCTGCAATGGTGCGTAACGTGCTGGACGCTGTGCGGCCCGCTGGCAGTGTCAAGCATGTTGCGCTGGTGACCGGCCTCAAGCATTACCTCGGCCCGTTCGAAGCGTATGGCAAAGGCACCCTGCCGCAAACGCCGTTCAGGGAATCGCAGGCGCGCCTGGATATCGAAAACTTCTACTACGCCCAGGAAGACGAAGTCTTCGCTGCCGCCGAGAAGGATGGCTTTACCTGGAGCGTCCATCGCCCGCACACCGTGACCGGTGTCGCCGTCGGCAACGCGATGAACATGGCGACGACCCTGGCCGTCTACGCCTCGATCTGTAAAGCCACCGGCCGACCTTTCGTATTCCCGGGCTCACGCGTGCAGTGGGACAGCCTGACCGACATGACCGATGCGCGGCAGCTGGCCCGTCAGCAACTGTGGGCCGCGACCACACCTGCAGCCGCCAATCAGGCGTTCAACATCACCAACGGCGATGTGTTCCGCTGGAGCTGGATGTGGGGACAGATCGCCGAATACTTCGGCCTGCAGCCAGCCGATTTCCCGAGCGAGCCAGCCCCGCTGGAAACGCAGATGGCCAACGATCAGGCGGTCTGGGATGACATCGTTCGCGAGCATCAGCTCAAGGAAAGTGACATCAACCGCCTGATTTCGCCATGGCACAGCGATGCCGACCTCGGCCGTCCGATTGAAGTTGTCACTGACATGTCGAAGAGCCGCAAACTGGGCTTCACGGCGTTCCAGGCCAGTGACGATGCGTTCTTCGACGTGTTTGAAAAGCTGCGTCGTGACCGCCTGATTCCCTGAGGCAACTTGCCCTCTCGTGCCAATGCTCGCGTTGGCACGAGAGCCGGCACTGGCTGCGGGTAAAGCGAGCACAACAAAAAAGGGTCAACCTCTCGGTTGACCCTTTTTTTACCGCCCAGCAGAGCGGATTTTGTTTGGTAGGCGCGATTGGACTCGAACCAACGACCCCCACCATGTCAAGGAGAGGAGCAATACCCCCTAGCCCATACAGGCTATGGCCTTGAGAGAACGCCCATTCACATCATGAGGCGTCAACATGGCTAACATCCGCTCCCTACCATCAGGCAACTGGAACGCTCAGGTCAGATTGAAAGGGAAACCCCCTCAGTCGAAGACATTTTCTACACAGGCTGAGGCTCAGGCATGGGCTGACAAGCTTGAGGCTGTCATCAAAGACCATAAGCACCACACCATCTTCACATTGGGCATGACCTACTGTGACTCCCACCTCAAGGGCAAGGGTTCCTACACCCATGCTGTCCAGATAGTTGAGCAACTAGCTCACGCTTTCCCTCAGTCAATTCATGACATTACCCCCAAGCTAGTGAACGATTTCAAACTGATGCGCTTACAGACCGTCAAGGCAGCCACATGCAGGCATCAACTAGCGTTCCTCTCTCGGTTCTTCAAGTACGCTAAGCGTGGCCTGCTAATAGACATACCTAACCCAGTCTGTGACATCTCCCTACCTAAGCCTGACAAGTCCAGTGACAAGGTGGTGACTGCTGGTGAGCTACGTCTAATCCTCAATGAGCTATCACCCACAATGGCCCTGATAGCAGAGCTTGCATATGAAACAGCTATGCGTCGTTCTGAGATACTGAAGCTGACAGTTAACTGCCTGCATTTGGAACAGAGGATTGTGGACGTAGTAGATGGCAAGAATGGTACACGCTCAGTGCCCCTGACCTTACGTGCGATAGAGCTTCTGGAAGAAGCTCAGAGACTCGCCATAGCAGAACGCATACAAAGAGGCAGACTGTTCTCAGTAGCGCCTCACAGCGTCTCACAGGCCATCAGGAGAGCTAGGACAGCAGCTAACCTTGATAGTAATGTAAGGCTGCACCAGCTCAGACATACAAGAATAACCAATGTAGCTAAGAGAGGGTTTAACAACGCTCAGATAATGATTGTGTCGGGGCATAGGGACACAAGGTCTGTCGCCAGATACTCCCATCTGAATGCCAAGGATGTATTGCATCTGATTGACTGAGGCCCTATAGGCTCGCTGGTGAGACGTTAGAGTGCAACCCTCATCAGCTCTAGGCTTTGCTTATAGCGTGCCTTACAGAGCCTTACAGGAGGCGTAGAGACACTCACAGTCTCGTGCCTCATACCAATCAAGCAAACTAATTAGCCCCCTTTGGAAAATAATTTGTCCGGTTTTCCCTGAAAACTAGGTATAGATATATATGAGAGTATAAAAATATAGACTACCTGAAAATAATTTGAGGGGAATTCCCTAAAAATCAGGTATAGATATGTATGGGGATAGCATTTCAGATCGACAACAAAGCACCTGCCTCCCTTAGCAACACCAAAACCTCAATGTAATACAAACACCCCTGCTTGCAGTTACGCGATGCAGAGCCTTCTGCTTTTCCCCTAGATAATATTTCTCGTGACCAACTGGGGGGATATAGGGGGAGCATTAAAACAAAACTACAACTCAACTCACTTACAGGTATGACAATGTCTATTACTTTAGAACATATTGTTGCGCTACAACACAATCAACTCAATACACTACCTAGAAAACTTATCTACCTGATGATTCGCAATCAAGCCGACAAGGACGGATGGGCCACTATCTCTGGTAATGATTTCTCAGTAGCAACCACACTTCCACGTCGCTCCGTTGAGGGTGTACTTAAACATCTGAAAAATACAGCAATGGTAGAACGCAGAAAATCAGGTGACGCTCACTCCTCACCCTTTCAATATCGCATCATCACTCTCTAACCCTCCAAGAAGGAACACACACATGCGTACATACAAACACGAAGACCTTGTAGCATTGGCACAAGAAACAGGACGCTCCCTTGAGGAAGTAAAACAGGTTGCTCATAACTCAGGTTGGGTGCTAGAACAGGAGGCACGCCCTCTCCGAGCCCTTGACAGTTCCAAGGATGCAGTAGCCACGATGAAGAAAGTTAAGCAAGCCACTCTTGAGCGTCTCTATAAGACTGATCCGCTGATTCGAGAGAGTCTGGATATGCAGGTGGCAGTACAGCAAGCACGCCTTGATCGAACCACCAATAAGCCTAGTAATAACCAGTATGATAGCGAAGGGAACTTCACTGGCGTAACGAGAAGCATCATAAGTGGGCCAGCAGCAACTGGTAAGAACCAAACTGATGCTATGAAAGCGATCAAAGCAAGCGTCTATAAGCGTCTAGGAGTTCAAGAATGAACTATTACATCTCAGAGGGTGAGCGTCAGTATCAGGAACATCGTAAGGCTCAGCTCAAGGCCATGATTGAACAGGCAGAGGTGAGTAACAATAGCCTTGTAGGTGAAGTGAAGACTTACAAGGGGGTTAGCTACCAGATGCATCAACGTGGAAGCTATGTCTGTGTAGGCCTTCCTAAGAATTCACCATTGGAAGGTACGTTCACATCAGCCTTTGCTTTGCATAAGATCATTGATGACATGGAACTACGCAAGCCTATCAAATGAAGACAATTACTGGCTGGTTGGTTACAGCATTCATCGTGTATGCCACCTGCTTAACCCTCCTTACTATTGCCAGACTAACCCTAACGGTTATGTCATGCATCACATGAAAGCATCCGTATGAGTTCAGATGACGACTACATCAACATCCCTAACCTAGACTATCGAACAAAACACCTCATCCCCATAACTGTCAAGCGAGGACTTGCAAAGGAACTGATAGCGGCTAAGGGTAATACCAAAGCCATCTCTGCCCTCTCTTTACAGTATCGACTCTCGTCACAAGCAGCAGGCTACATCTCTAATTTACAGTTAAAAGACATTGAGCAATCTCAAAAACGACGATAACTGTTCATTGCTGAAGCCCTTCCGGGCAGCCGCAAGCCCACCAAGTTTATTCAGTCACTACCACAGCTAATCATAATTGTTTATGCAATGCCTATCAAGAAACTAGCATTAGACATAAACGTCAAGGCTAGCATTGCCCCTATGGTCATTAACTCTGAGGTGGCCTTACACGCCCTGAGAGGGCCCCAGCAGCTCTCTCACGAAATGGGTATACCTTACACCTAACGCCTCCTACAAACGCTCTCAGGGGCTTACAGACAACAAGAAGAACGCTCTTTATGCTAAGTCACCAACCCAGCGACATTAGAGACATTGTTACTCAACTACAGAGAACCCTTCGTGTAGGTGATTATGTCTTAGACAAACTCAGCGGTGAAGTCTTAGGGGAGTACACCACTCACCCCATGCCCGAGGTTCCTTATGATTATCCATCTGCTCGAAACTGCAACCTTCCACCTAAGCCTAATATCTGTCTCCTTACCCCTTGCGAGCAATCTCCTAACAAGCAGACTGTAGGGACAACAGAAATCAAAGTTAAGAGAGGGCCTAAGCCTAAGACCATGCTCAACCCTTATGCTAAGCACTTCAAGGTGGCACACAGCGAGACGCATCCTTGGCTCGATGATTATGTCTACGGCTCCTGTATGACCGCAGGGGGAGTTAGCAATGGTACAATGAGCACTAGTCCTTCTCATGTACTGAAAGCTTGTATGCTAGACATCGTGAGCACTGAGAACATTAAAACCTCTATACTGCTAGAAGGGCTCACACCAATGAGCGACAGACAAGCACGTAGAGTATGTCAATGCGCTAGACATGCAATCAGTGGCATGAGCTTCTTCCTTGAGCGTAACACTAGCATCAAAGGACTACTAGAATTTGAAGTTAGCTTTGCTGACTCCTACCCTTCTCTGACCAAACATTAATACGGTCGGATATATGGGGGACACCATATCAGCCATTGTTAATACGCTCGGATATATATAGAGAGACCTCTCTCCACTACCCCTTGATTTAATACGCTCGGATAGTAGAGGAGCTACCGCTCATATGACTCACCTCTGACATAACCACCTCTGTGTTAATTGCGGTCGGATATAGAGAGGAACTATCTATCCTCCTCCTACTCCTTACGATAGACCTACCAGTCTACGAATGTGACACACAGAGACAAGGGGAGCCACCGCTCCCTCTCTGACATATTTAATACGGTCGGATATATATAGAGACATCGATATACCTGTCACGCAGTGACGCTTAGTGATTACTCGTCTAAGAACAGCCTAGCTATAGGCTAGGACTTAATACGGTCGGATATATAAGGAACTTATAGATGCCCCTTGAATTGATCAACGTCAGCATCATTTTGATCATTTTCTCTTAAAGACTCTTAAGAGTTTTTGATCAATTTCTAAGAACACCTTAACGTCAGCAAGCTGACAGGTACTACTCCCTTCTTAGGATATCAAGTAAGACACCATCCTTCGACTACCATCTATCGATGGACCTTCCTTAAAAGCAAAAGCAACGTCAGCGTAGCTGACAACAGCACGCATAAAAGAGAGAATCAAAAGCGAACTACCAACCAGTATGTATTGCTCTTGATCTTTCTTTATTGCGTATGCCACTACGTGGCGTGCTCTTGCTTCTGCTGTCACGCAGTGACTCCTGCTGAAAGCCCACTACTATCCTCACACATTCAAAGAGAACAATATGAATATTCAAGACGAACACAAACAGCAATACGTAGAAGCTTACTCACACATTGAGCTAGCCAAAACACTTGGAGTTAGTCTAGCCCTGCTAGATACCCATGCAGAAAACCAAGGATGGAAAGAAGAACATCGACTCTACTGGTTCGACAAGTCACTTGAGTCATTGAAGTATGCGCTTAACGAAGGTAGCATACCTGCTGTCAAGGAACTACTTAAGATTGCTGGTGTAACCAGACCAGTGGGTCGTCCTAAGAAACAAGACATTGAAGGCCACCTAGCTAAAGAAGCCAAAGTGACTGAGGAATGGGAAGCAGACTTCCGAAGGCTGACCCTAGTGTCACCAAACTGAGAGAATTATTTATTAAAAGAAGTAGGGTGCATTGTACCTAAAGCTCTAGGACCACATTCACCTTTCTTTAACATACTTTCTGACGAGATACAGAGTGAGCATATACATAGCCACTTGTCTGATCAGGAACACCACAAAGAAAACAAGCAATGCACTCAACACCTTACCCTTGAATACTGCTATCGCAACACACGCAAAAAGGAAATTAATCAAAACCCAGTTACACAAAACCCCCACAGGATGATAGCCTGCTGTTGCTTTCATAACCAACTTCATACTCTTCCTGCGCTCATCATCCATAGCACTTCCTGCCCGACAGATTAGACATTTGCAACCAGCGAATGGCTATTGTGAGTGTTCAACTCAGTTGCGTACTCCAACTCTATAGCTATCGATTCTCTATAATATAGGCCATTAAATTCGCCCTACCTGTTTCTATCAATACCTGCTGTCCATATCTATTCTCTAACCTCCTGAGACCTGGTAGCAAGTAATTGCAACAATCAACAGCAATCAATACTTTCGACACGCCCCCATCACGCAATATGCACAACCTCACCATGTGAGACCGGCAACCACCCTCTTCCATAGCGCTGTGGAATAGACGTCTGTTTACTCCGAGCAGGTCTGCTATCTCATCTCCGAATTTTCTCTCTCTCCATAGCAGCATCAGACTTTTGAGAAGATTTTGCACAGTACCTCCTACACCTCAGACAAGGGATGGCCTTGCGCCATACATACACCACGTCAATAATTTTTCATAGAAATTTCCGACCACCAATGCATAAGAAAGGACAGCCCCTAACCCCCTGCCTACCCCTCTCGCCTTGCTGACCCCACGCACACAGAAATTGGCCCTTGCCTTGAGCGTCAAGAAAATTCCACAGAGGGGTCGGGTAGCGTCCAGCCCACAGCAGGCACGTAGCTCAGTTGGTTAGAAGCTTGCCATTGTGAGGCCACGAACAATGAGCACCACCTTAACAAGAAGGTGTTCAAGTCATACAGATCAGTAGGTTAGCTACGGTCGTTCACATTTACTCGTGTGAATGCCACTGTGAATGCTTGTGTGAACGATGATTTGAACGAGAACGGACGTTCCCATTGCAGTGTGTGAACGATGCCTATAGATTGTGAACGTTTTCTCAAGGCAAGAAAAAGGGGAACCCTTTCGGATTCCCCTCTCGACCGCCCAGCAGAGCGGATTT